>NZ_BAAHYY010000030.1:0-29267 GCF_054657315.1 Marinitoga arctica
ATTATTGTTCTTTTTAATCTTTTTCATAATTTTCCTTTTAAAGAAGATTTCTAATTTTTTTTGGCCTTTAGACTTTTTGGACGTCCTATTAATTTATTTAGTTTTTTCCTCTTTTAATTTTTCATAACAATCTCTACATACAGCTATATATTTTTCAAATCCTCCAACATCTATTTCCGAACCATTCCCAACAATTTTAAAAGAAATAGTTCCATTATATTCACCACATTCATGACAAACAGCTTTTTTCTTAATAATTTCATCAGCATATGCTGATAATAATATAGTTGTATTAAACGGATTATTTTTATAGGTTAAATCTAAACCAGAACAATAGATATTAATACCTCTTTTTATTAAATCTAAAATCACATCTTTTAACTCTTCATCAAAAAATTGGACTTCATCAACAAAAACTGCTTTTTCATCAAAATCTAAAAAATTATACATTTCTCTTGACTCTTTTATTGGTATAGCTTTAATCTTTGTTCCAGTATGAGAAACAACGTATTCTGAAGAATATCTGTCATCTATAATAGGTTTAAAAACTTTTATTTTCTTTTTACCTAAAGTATATATTTCAACAAAAGATATAAGTTCAGAAGTTTTTCCAGAATACATTGGACCTACTATTAAAATAAATTTTCCTGACATTAAAATTCCTCCTTGTTCTGAAAATTTTTATGTATTATTAAATGAAAAAAAATCAATATTATAAAAGAAAAAAAGTAAAAAATAACTCTTGAATTTTTTTCAAAAGTAATATAAGGTATAAATTCCCTTATATATTGTAAAAAAATATTTATAATGCGTATATAAAAATTTATGATGTTTGATATTATAACAGGTAAAGGTGTGATTGTATATATTAACGATGCAAGCATCAAAGAATATATAATAGGTACAAATATAAAACTTAAGAAAAGTCCGAGTATCGAAAATCCATTAAAGAACAATATATTCCAGGGTAATATTGCTAAAAACGCAGAAATTGCAATTAAAAAAGGATTTTTTGAATATTCTATAATTTCTAATATAGAAAATGCGGCAAAATAACTCATTAGAAAACCTACAGAAAAAATAACATCTGGATTATACAACAAATTTGTTACACCGATTATACCTAATATATTTTTCGATTTTATATTAAATCCCAATATTTTATTTAATTCTATTATTGACAATAGAAAAACTGCTCTTGTTGCAGAATCAGAAAAACCTGAAGCAGCTAAATAAAAAAATAATACAATTATAGTTATGAATCTTCTAAAATTTATAGGCAAAAGAGTAAATGAATACAATAAATACAAGAAAGAATATATTATATACACATGAAATCCTGAAACAGCGAATAAATGCAATAATCCAGTATCTTTAAAAATTTCTGCATTTTTTCCTCTCAACCCACCAAATACTACTGAATAAAGTATGTCCTTATTTTCAAATGGAAAATTATTATATATTCTTTTTTTAAAATAATTCCGCAAAGAAAAAATAGTTTTTTTTGAGGAATTTGCCATATATTCAACTTCAAATTTGTCATATAGTTTTTTTCCTGTAATATAAACTTTATTCCCTATTTCAAAAGGATCAGTAGAATATTTATTATATGAAAAATATAATTTTTCTTTTGTGTTTTTCCACGAATTTTTTGTAAAAATTTTTTCTGATTTAACTACATAAAAGTTGTTTGTTTTATCTATAATTTTCCCTAAAATACCAACTTCATGATTTAAAGGTATCGAATATGTATTCAGAGTAGATATAAATAAAAGAGATAAAAAAGATAAAAATATAATCTTTGTTTTTAATGAGTATTTAAACACAAAAAAGACTACAGCCATATATATTATGGCTGTAGTCATCATTTTTGTTTTTAATAAAAGAATTAAAACAATTGAACTAAGAAATAAATTTACAAAAAATTCCATTATGCTCCAAACTTTTCTAATTTCTTTGCATTTGCCATTAATAAGCTCATTAAATCAACAGCATAAATAGTACCCATTGATCCTCTTGCGCATTCAAATTCATCAAATGCCTTTGATAAACCTGCTCTTGTATACGGCGATTTAATCATAAATGGAACTGGATGCCAACTATGACCACTCATAGCTACAGGTGTAGAATGATCTCCTGTAACCACAAGAACATCTGGGTTTAATTCTAATAATTTAGGTAAAGCTTCATCTACCATTTCGATAACATGTGTTTTTGCATCAAAATTTCCATCTTCTCCATATGAATCTGTTTTCTTGATATGTATATAAAAGAAATCATATTCATCCCAATGTTTTTTTAATGTTTCAAATTCATCTTCTGGAGTTTCTCCATCTACGTTTAAAATATCCATACCAACCAACTTAGCTAATCCTTTATACATAGGATATACAGCAATAGCTGCAGCCTTCATTTTATAAACTTCTGGAAATTTAGGAATTGCTGGATATTTTGAAAATCCTCTAATTAAAGCAAAATTTATTTTTGGTTCATCTTTTAACACTTCTCTTATTTTTTTCATTAATTTTGTAAATATTTCTGCAGTTTTTTCTGCTTCTGGATGCATTGCATGTGCCCATTTTATTGGCAATCCTTCCTTTTGAGGATCTGCGTCTTCGATTCTATCATCTAAGCCTTCTCCAGTTAATTTAACAACGAATCTATGTTCTTTACCAGGATAAAATTGAACTTTCACACCATCGATTTCTTTAATATTTTCTTGTAATTTTTCTACTATTTTTTTTGATTCCTCTGTTGCTGGTCTTCCAGCTCTTCTATCAACTACTATATCTCCATCTATTGTAGCAAAATTACCTCTTGCAACAACATCTTTTTCACCAACTTCAACATCAATACCTAATGCCTCTAAAATACCTCTACCAATTTGATATTTTATTGGATCATAGCCAAATATACCTAAATGTCCTGGCCCAGAACCTGGTGTAATACCAGGTAATACAGGAATCGTTTGCCCTAAATCAGATTCTGTTGCAACTTTGTCTAAATTAGGAGTTTTTGCAGCTTGAAGAGGTGTTTTTCCGTTTATAATTGTATCTCCAATACCATCCATTACTAACATTACTATTTTTGAATCAGTCTTTGTAATTAATTTTTGTAAAAATTCTTGTCTATCTACCATCATTTTCCCTCCCTCATTTATCAAAATTTCATTTACATTATAACATACTTTAATTCATGCAATATAATCTTTTAGTAAAAATTTAGATAACTTATTTTTTTGATATAATATAAAAAAACACAAGGGGTGACAGAATTACTATAGTTATATAATAACTCAGAGTTAGAATCTCTTTTTTAAAACAATTTTTCTATTGTATTATATTTTCTTAAATATTATACACGAGGGGTGATTTAATGATTAAAGGTGTAATTTTTGATTTATATGGGACATTAATAAATGCAAATCATTTATTTTTACCAATTGCTAAAATTATTTCTAGAGAAACCAATTATTCTGTTGACATTTTAGAAAAAAAAATTAGAGACACTTATAACAAATATTTTAAGGATTATCATTTAAAACCTTTTAAGCCTGAAAGAGAATATTACAAGCTTCTTTTTAAAGAACTAAAAACGCAATTAAACATTAAAAATACTATCGATTACTATATCGAAACAATGTATAAAACATTTATAGAATTAAAGCCTTATGATGATGTTGATTATTTAAATAATCTTAAAGAAAAAGGATTGAAAATTGCCATATTATCAAATGCAGATGATAATTTTGTTATTCCTAGCTTGAAAAAAAATTATTTCCCTTTTGATATACTAATTACATCGCATTCCACAAAGTTATACAAACCGGATCCAAAAATCTTTAATTATACATTAAATAAAATGCAACTTAATAAAAATGATGTAATTTTTATAGGAGATAATTATAATGTTGATATATTAGGTGGTAATAATTATGGAATAAAGTCAATATTAATAAAAAGAATGCCTTTGGATATAGATTATCCTGATACAATTCATTCTTTAAAAGAATTAGATAAATATATTTAATTTATCTACATAAAATTCACTCAAATTCTAAATTACTTTCTCAGAAAATTGATTAAGATAATAAATTTACCTTACGAGCTGCACCACTTCTAAACAGTGTTCTAGTGCCAGCTCCTTTTTTTATTAAATCAAATAATTTATCGGAATCTTCTATGTATGAACCAGATAATATTTTTACTGGAAATACATTTTCTACCATTATTGTAGATGGTCCCGCAATAGCAATTCTATCAGTGTTTACATAGTTTAATATCCAGTCTATAGTACCATTTACTATTGATGTTCCGGTAATTATAACAGCTGTACATTTAGGCAGCATTTCAATTATTGCCCAATCAGGTAGAACATAGTCCGTTCTCCTTTGTCTATCAAAAATTAAGACATCCCAAACCCTTGGTTTTAACGCGTCTACAAACGGAGTTATTTCTCCAACAATACCAACTATATCTTTTTTATTAAATTTCATTAGCTCTAATGTATCTCCATCTATAAATCTCTCAGGATTTATATTAAAAATAGCATTTACTGCAGCATATGTTACTGATCTTAACAAAGGATCTCCTGAATAAAGACCAACTTCCAATAAATCTTTTAATTTCATACCTACTTCTGCCTTACTTTCTGGTTTTCCATCTAATCCCATACATTTATAAAACTCTTCGCATTTACCTAATGTATCTTCACGATTTGTAGCAACAAAACCTGTTCTACCATCACTTAACTTTACAGCTGTTTCGCCAATTCCAATTATAAAATCTTCAATGTAGATATCATCTGTTATATTTTCTAATGCTTTTTTATGAAGTTTTTTTGCTATTGACATTTTATCCCCCCAAACTTTGTTATTTATATCGCATTTTTATTATACTATTTTTAACATAATTAATCAAATATAATTTAAAAAATTTTGTAAGAATAAAATGATAAAATACATAAAATACCTAAAAGGAGGGAATTAATTATGAGAAGTATACTACAAGATTTTACTCCAGAATTTCTAAAAATTTTAAATAAAGATAAGATTTATTGGTTTGAAGGTTGGTTAGACTATAAACAAAAAAAACCAAAAATAATTAGTGAATATGAAAAAAAAGAAAATTTAACTGATGAAAAAATAAAAGAAAAATTAAACTCTATTTCTAGAAAAGAATTTGATATGTTTAAACAAGATTGGGAAAATAATTTTTTAGAAATAAAAAAAGAAATAGTAATGAATTTATCTAGAAATTCAGATTATTATCAATTAAAAAGAGGAGATTTTGTAATATTTATAATGGGTCTTCTCGGATTAAATTCTCATTACTATATTGAAACATATTATGGAACAGTAATTTTAGTTGATTCTTTTTATCATTTTTTAAATAAAAGAGATATCAAAAAAACAATTGATAATGCGATTTTAGATTTTATTAATAATAATCCAATTAATGTAAAGAAAGCTCTTTTTGCTAAATTATTATCTCAAATAGAAAAATATATATACGATACAAATGACATTAATAAAGTTATGAATAAAATTGTAAAACTTTTATATGACAATATAGATTATTATAATTGGGTTGGTTTCTACTTGACTGATGAAAAAGATAAAAATATGTTAAATCTGGGTCCATATTTAGGAGAACCAACAGAACACGTGAGAATACCTTTCGGTAGTGGAATTTGTGGGCAAGCTGCTGCAACACAAAATACTTTTGTTGTTCAAGATGTATCAAAAGAAACAAATTATTTATCTTGTAGTGAAAAAACAAAATCAGAAATTGTTGTTCCTATAATAGACAAAAACGGAAATGTTTTTGGAGAGCTTGATATAGATAGTCATAGATTAGAGCCATTTTCCATAGAAGATACCCAATTTTTAGAAGAAATTATTAAATTATTTGTTAAAAAATTTCTTTAATTTTGTTAATTGTTTCTTTTTTTGCCTATTCACAAAACTGAGAAAAAAAGCTTATTTAATAGAAATATTTCTTAATGAAAGTAAAAAAATATTAAAATTGTTAAATTTAGGATTATTCTATAATTTGCTTTTTATGCAATTTAAATTAAGTTAATTACTCTTTTCACTAAGTTTTAAATCTCAACAAAGTTCATAAAAATTTTTCTTGATTAAATATGTTAAATCTGATATTCTATATATGCTAAACATTCTTTTTATTTTTTGGTCAGGGGGTAATTGGTGTGACAAATGAAGAATTATTAGAACTACTTAAATCAAAAATTAACCACAATACCTGGGAACAATGGTTTACCTCTGCCAAAATTCTAGAGATTCTTGATAAAAAAGTTGTAATAGGTATTGGTAACCTTTTTGTTAAGGATTTTATTGCAAGAAAATATGGATCTTTGGTTTCCAATACATTATCTGATATTCTTTCAAGGAAAGTTACTGCAGAATTTACATTTATACCTGCAGATCAAACAACTAAAAAAAAATCTGGACCTTTAATAAAAGAAAGACCTTTAAAGCTTTCTGATTTCAATCCAGAATATACTTTTAATAGTTTTGTTATTGGAGAGGCAAATAGAGTTGCTTATTATTCTGCATTAGAGGTTGCCAATAATCCAGGAAAATATAATCCATTATTTATATATGGTGATGTTGCATTAGGAAAAACGCATCTTCTTCATGCAATTGGAAATCATTTAATGGAAACATCACCAGATTTAAAAGTTATGTATGTAACCGCAGAAGAATTTATGAATGATTTAATGAAATCTTTAAGAGAAGAGAAAATGGATGATTTTAGAGAAAGATATAGAAAAAAAATAGACATATTGCTAATTGATGATGTACAATTTTTAATTGGAAAAGATATGGCACAAGGTGAATTGTTTCATACCTTTAATACATTATTTAATCTTGGAAAACAAATAATAATATGTTCTGACAGGACACCTGAAGAACTTGCAACATTCCATCCAAGATTAATAAGTAGATTTGAAATGGGATTGGTCGTTAATGTGGATGAGCCAGATAAGAAAACAAAATTAAAAATTGCTAAAAAAATGGCTGAAATGACTTCATTATATTTAACTGATGATGTTGTTACTTATCTAGTTGAAAATATCGATAATAACCTAAGAAGATTAAGAGGATTAATTTTAAATCTTTTTTTTCATAGTAAAGTTACAGGAGAAAAGGTTAATATAGAAACTGTTAAAAAATTATACAGCTCTTTAAAAGCACACAAGAAAAATATCCCACAAACAAAAGAAACATTACATGTATTAAAAAAGAATCTAATTTTAGAAGCTGTTATTAAAGAATATAATTTAACGCGAGAACAATTATTCAGTCCAACTAGAAAAAAAGAAATTTCAGAAGCTCGACAAATTTTATCCTTTATGCTAAAAAACTATGGAAAAATGAAAGTCAAAGATATATCAAAATTCATTGGAAAAAATCATTCAACTATTAGTCAAGCTATAAAGAAAATAGAAAAAGAATTAACAGGTGGAAATTTACTGTTAAAAAGAAGAATAGATGATATTAGAAAAAGTTTTGAAGAAGCAGAAAAAATACAAACTACTGAAATAGTAAGCTAAACTCGGTATCTTAAATTCTCATAAGATACCGAGTTTTTTATTTTATGAATATGCTGTCAAATCAAGCAGTCCATGACCTGATAAAGTAAATACTATCACCTTTTCTTCTTTATTCTCCTTAGCAAAAATTGCCTCTCTAATTGCTCCAGATATAGCATGTGACGATTCCGGTGCCGGAACTATGCCTTCAAGTTTTGCAAAAAGTTTTGCCGCCTCAAATGTTTCATTCTGTGTAAAAGCCACAGCTTCCAGCATATTTTCATGTTTTAATTTAGCAATAATCGGTGCTGAACCATGATATCTTAATCCTCCTGCATGGATTTTTGGTGGGATAAAATCTTTCCCAAGAGTATACATCATCATTAATGGAGTCATTCCCGCAGTATCACCATTATCATAACTATATTCTCCTTCTGTTAAAGATGGACAAGACTTTGGCTCACATGCAAGAAATTTTATTTCTTTCCCTGATAATCTTTCTGGTATAAATGGTAAAATTGTTCCTCCAAGGTTTGATCCACCCCCATGACAACCAATTATAATATCTGGTGCTTTATTTATTTTTTCAAATTGTTTCTTTATTTCTAATCCAATAATTGTCTGATGCAATAATACATGATTCAAAACACTCCAAGTGCATACTTTGCATTATTTTTTTTAAATACAACTTCTAATGCTTCACTTATTGCTATTCCAAGACTTCCTGGATTATCTTTATCCAAATCAAGCATACTTTTACCAAATTCCGTATCCATACTTGGACTTGGAGTAACTTTACCTTCAAAAAAGTTTATAAGATGTTTTCTCATGGGTTTCTGCTCAAAACTTGTTTTAACCATATAAACCTCAATATTCAATCCAAACTTTAACCCTGCATAAGACAAAGCACTTCCCCATTGCCCTGCACCTGTTTCTGTAACCAACGTTTTTGTACCTGAAATTTTATTATAATAAGCCTGTGGAATTGAAGTATTGGTTTTATGACTTCCTGTAGGAGAGACTCCTTCATATTTATAATATATCTTTGCAGGTGTTTCAAGGTATTCCTCCAAATTTGATGCTCTTATAAGTGGTGATGGTCTGAATATAGCATATTCTTCCAATACTTCTTCCGGAATTTTTATAAACCTCTCTTTAGTTATTTCTTGTTCTACTAATGGTTCTGGAAATATTGCACCTAATTCCTCTGGTTTTAAAATTTTTTTTGTTTGAGGATTTAAAGGCGGATCAAGTTGAAATGGCAAATCTGCCAATACATTATACCAAAATTTTGGCATCTCCTCTACTGACAAATATACTCTTTCTTTTCTATTCATAATATACACTCCCCTTTCATTTTATAATAAAAAAACCGGATACCCAAAATGGATATCCGGTGATTGTCCACAAAAAATTAACTAATGCTATATAGTATAGCAAAACAGCAGACACCCACCGGGCGTCCACCACCAATTTAAGCTATTTAAATTTTTCAAAATAAACGAAAAACTATATTCTGATATTTTTTTCATCAAATCACTCCAAATATTTTTTTAAAATTATACTATAAATTTTTTAAAAAGTAAAGTATTTTTTTGAATTTTAGATTATAATTGTTCTATGTTCAATATTATAAAGAAAATCTATAAAAATTATCTAATAAAGACGTCTTATCTGCTTGTAAATTTGAAATAATATCAACTCCACTAATTTTGCTTTCATCTTTGATATCAGTATTTGAAAATCCTTGCAATTGAACTTACTTTTTATTTAACTTATTTTGCTTATATTTGTAACTTTTTTGAAACTTTTAATTCCGATAAAAATGGTAGAATTTTATTGAAATAAAATTAAAATAATTACAAAGAAGGAATTGATATGAATTTAAAATTGATTGATAGCAAAAATACAAATATTTATTATAACTTGGCTATCGAAGAATATATTATTAACAATTTTCAAAATGATATTTTTATATTTTTTTGGAAATCAAAAGATTCAATTGTTATTGGAAAGCATCAAAATCCTTGGAAAGAAATAAATTTTGACAATGTAGAAAATATTAATATTGCTAGAAGAATTTCTGGTGGAGGAACTGTATTCCATGATTTAGGAAATCTAAATTACTCTATAATAGCCCCTAGAAAAATATTAAATAGTGATATCATCTTTGAAATAATATTAAAGTCTCTCAATTCATTAAGTATAAATGCATACAAAAATTATAAAAATGATCTAATGTATAAAGAATATAAATTTTCAGGTTCAGCTTTTTGCATAAAAAAAGATATGTTCTTACATCATGGAACACTATTAATAAACTCCAATATTAAAAAAATAAAAAAAATATTAAAAATAAATCCTAATATAGAAACTCACGCAACTATTTCTAAGCCCTCGAAAGTTATAAATCTTAAAGAAATAAATATTTGTATTGATGAAGACATTATAAAAAACACTATAATTAATAATTTCTCAAAAAAATTAAAATATAAATTCGAAAAAGTTCCTACAAAATATTTTAGAGACAAAAGTTTGATCAAAAAACATAAGTCTTGGAAATGGATATATGGAAAAACACCGAAATTTAATATCGGAATAGATAATAAGGTTTTACTTGTAGAAAATGGATATATAAATAACAAAGTTAAATTTGATTTTAATATTTTAAATAATTTACATTCACACGTTTAGGAGGCGTAAGTATGAACAAAAAAGAAATTCTTTTGAAAATTGATGAATTGATTTCAAAAAGTAAAACAGGATTATTAGCATGGATTGGTAAAAATGATTATCCTGAAACTCGTTGGATGTCACCCGGATTATTATCCCATATATCAGATTCTATTTTTGCTATTACATTATCTGATTTTCCAAAAATAAATGACTTGAAAAAAAATGATAAAGTTCAATGGATGTTTCAAAATCCCGGATTAACTGAAATAATTAATGTATATGGAAGAATAAATATAATAGAAGATTCTGGTTTTAAATCTGAAGCTTTGGAAACACTTTCAAGAAATTTAGTAGCTGTTTGGAAATTAGAAGATAATACTGATTTTGTAGTTTTAGAAACTATTATTGATAAAGCCGTTTATTATGATACTATGAAGGGTATAAAAGTTAGTACAAATTTTGAGGAGGAATAATTATGTCAATTAAAAATATTGAAAAAATAAAATTAAAAGATATGCTATATAAAATGATTTTAATTAGAAGATTTGAAGAAAGAGCTGCCCAAGCATATGGCCTTAAAAAAATAGGTGGTTTTTTACATTTATATATCGGTGAAGAAGCCGTTGCAGTGGGGTCAATTTCAAATTTGGATATGAAAAAGGATTATGTTGTTGCAGCTTATAGAGATCATGGTCATGCTTTAGCTTCAGGTATGGATCCTAATTCTTTAATGGCTGAACTTTATGGAAAAATAACAGGATGTTCTAAGGGGAAAGGCGGATCTATGCATTTTTTTGATTATGAAAAACATTTTTTTGGCGGAAATGGAATTGTTGGTGCTCAAATACCAATAGCTACCGGTGTTGGGCTAAAAATTAAATATAAAAAAGAAGATGGAGTGGTATTATGTTATTTTGGTGATGGGGCTATACATCAAGGTTCTTTTCATGAAAGTTTAAACATAGCTAAAATTTGGAATTTACCTGTAGTATACATATGTGAAAATAATCAATATGGCATGGGTACAGATTATAGAAGAGTTTCTTCTGTAGATGATTTTTCTATTATGGCACAATCATATGGAATGAAGGGAAAACAAGCAAATGGAATGGATGTAATAGAAATGTATAACATAACAAAAGAAGCCATTGAATCTGCAAAATCTGGTACTCCTTTTTTAATAGAGGCCAGAACATACAGATACAAAGGGCATTCTATGAGCGACCCAGCAAAATATAGAACAAAGGATGAACTTGAAGAATATAAGAAACGTGATCCAATTTATTCTTTTAAAGAAAAATTAATAGATAACAGCATTATTACAGAAGAAGAATATTTAGAAATGGATAAAATGTGTAAAAAAATAGCTAAAGACGCTGTTAATTTTGCTGAAAAAAGTCCTGAACCTGATTTAAATGAATTATATACAGATGTATTTGTAGGGGAGTGAGATAATGAGAAAGATTACTTTTAGAGAAGCTATTAGAGAAGCTATGGATGAAGAAATGTCTAGAGATGAAAATATAGTTTTAATGGGTGAAGAAGTTGCTCAATATAATGGTGCATATAAGGTAAGTCAAGGGTTATTCGATAAATATGGAAGTGAAAGAGTTAAAGATACTCCTATAACAGAAGAAGGATTTGCTGGTGTTGGAATTGGTGCTGCAATGGCTGGATTAAGACCTATTGTAGAATTTATGACTTTCAATTTTGCATTACAAGCATTTGATCAAATTGTAAATAATGCGGCAAAAATGAGATATATGTCAGGTGGTCAATTTAAAGTTCCTATAGTTTTTAGAGGCCCAAATGGTCCAGCAGAATATTTAAGTTCTCAACATTCACAAGCTACTCAAACCTTTTTTGCACATGTTCCAGGCTTAAAAGTTGTAGCACCTGCTACACCTTATGATGCGAAAGGTTTATTAAAAACTGCTATTAGAGATGATAATCCTATTATTTTTTTAGAAGGGGAAATGATGTATTCTTGGGAAGGCGAAGTACCTGAAGAGGAATATACTATTGAACTTGGAAAAGCTGATATTAAAAGAAGCGGTAAAGATGTTACTATAATAACCTATTCAAAACCATTAAAAATTGTTATGGAAAGTGTAAAAAGATTAGAATCCGAAGGAATTGATGCTGAAGTTGTAGATTTAAGAAGTATAAGACCTTTAGATGAAGAAACTATTTTAAACTCTGTGATAAAAACAAACAGATGTGTCATTGTTGATGAATCTTGGCCTTTTGTTAGTGTAGCATCTCATATTGGTTGGTTAATATCAAATAAAGCATTTGATTATTTAGATGCACCCGTTGAATTAGTAACCTCTGAAGATGTTCCATTACCATATAATCATAAATTAGAACTTGCCGCACAACCATCTGTTGAAAAAGTAGTAAATGCTGTAAAAAAAGTTTTATACATTTAGGAGGAAGATATTATGGCTGAAAAATTACTAATGATTGCCTTATCTCCAACAATGGAAAAAGGCACTATTATAAATTGGATAAAAAAAGAAAACGAATCTTTCACAGAAGGAGATGTTCTTTGCGAAGTCGAAACAGATAAAACTACTATGGAATATGAAGCTATGGAAGAAGGTACTCTATTAAAAATATTAGTACCTGAAGGTGGCAAAGCTGGAGTAGGAGAACCTATTGCTATATTTGGAGAACCAGGTGAAGATATATCTGATTTATTAAATGAAAATATTACTAAAACAAAAGAGAAAGAGATTGAAATTACAAAAAAGGAAAGTTCTAAAAAAATTAATAATGAAAAAGAAATAAATAATAATATTTATAATTTAGATAAAATTAAAATATCACCTTTAGCAAAAAAATTAGCTTTGATGAAAAATATTGATCTATCAAATGTAAAAGGATCAGGCCCAGGTGGAAGAATAATAAAAAGAGATATTGAAAACTATAAATTACTAGTAAAAACTTATGAAACTCCAACTATTTCACTAAACAATGATGAAGATATTATTATTCCATTATCAGATAAACGCAGAATAATAGGTGAAAGATTATCCGCTTCAAAATACACTTCACCGCATTTTTACTTAACTATTAGCATAAATATGGAGAACATTTTAGAAAGCAGAAAACAAATTAATAATACTCTTAATGAAAAAATTTCTATGAATGCATTTTTAATAAAATTAATTGCTAATACATTAAAGAAACACAAAAGGATAAATTCATCATTACAAAATGATAAGATCATAGAATTTGGAAGAGTTGATATAGCCATTGCTGTAGCTCAAACAGATGGACTCATTACTCCAGTGGTTAGAAATGCTGATAAAAAAGGTATTATGCAAATAGAAAATGAATTAAAAGATTTAATTGATAAAGCTAAAAATAATAAATTAGAACCTGAGGAATATTCAAATGCCACATTTACAATTAGTAATCTTGGTTCATTTGGAATAGATGAATTTACCGCAATAATTAATCCTCCGGCATCAGCTATTTTAGCCATCGGTATGATAAAAGAAACACCAATAGTTGAAAATAAAGAAATAATGATAAAACCTATTATGAAAATGACTTTATCTTCAGATCATAGAGTAATAGATGGAGCAGTTGCTGCTACATTTATGAAAGATTTAAAAAATACTTTAGAAAATCCAATTTTAGCAATACTTTGAGGTGATACTATGAATTATGATTTAATTGTTTTAGGTTCAGGACCAGGTGGATATGTTGCTGCTATTAGAGCCGCACAACTTAGATTAAAGACAGCAATAATAGAAAAAGATAAAGTTGGTGGAGTTTGTTTAAATATAGGTTGTATACCGTCTAAATCTTTAATACATCAAGCGGAAACTTTTTCAAGAATAAAAGAATTAGAATATATGGGAATAAAAATTAATTTAGATAATTTTGATTATGAAAAAGTATTTGAAAAATCAAGAAAAGCTGCGGAAACCTTATCCAAAGGTGTTCAATTTTTATTGAAAAAAAATAACATTGATTTAATCCAGGGTTTTGGGGAATTAATTAGCATGAATGAAATAAAGGTAAATGAAAAAGTATATACTGCTAAAAATATATTATTAGCAACAGGTTCAAGGCCGAAATCAATTCCAGGATTTGAAATAGATGAGGATCGAATATTAAGTTCAAATGGCGCTTTAATGTTAAAAAAATTACCTAAATCAATCGCTATTATAGGTAGTGGTGTTATAGGAGTTGAATTTGGATATATAATGAACTCTTTTGGAGTTGAAGTTCATATAATAGAAATTTTAGACAGAATTTTACCAACAGAAGATTTAGAAATTGCACAACACTTGGCAAAAATATATAAAAAAAGAGGAATTAAAATTTACACATCAACTAAATCAAAGATTATTGAAAAAACTGATAATTCATTAAAAATTGAACTTAATGAAAAAGATATTATAGAAGTTGAAAAAATTTTAGTTGCTATTGGAAGAACCCCAAATACTGAAAACATTGGTTTGGAGAAAGTTGGTATTGAATTGGAAAAAGGCTTTATAAAAGTTGGTGATTATTATAAAACTACTGTTGATAACATTTATGCAATTGGAGATATTGTAAAGACCCCACAATTAGCCCATGTAGCTTCAAAAGAAGGAGAAATTGTTGTTGAACATATTGCTGGACATGCTACTGAAAAATTTGTCGATATTTATAAAATACCATCTGCTATATATTCAGAACCTCAAATAGCAAGTTTTGGTTATACCGAAGAAAAGTTAAAAGAAAAAAATATTAATTATAATAAATTTTCTTTCCCATACAGAGGCGTTGGGAAATCTGTTGCTATAGAAAAATCTGATGGATTTATTAAAATATTAACAGACAAAAAAACAAATGAAATTTTAGGGGCTCATCTAATTGGTGCAGAAGCTACAGAATTGATTCATGAAGTATTACTTGCCAAAAATTCCGAATTATTACCTGAAGATATTTCAAAAATGATACATGCGCACCCTACACTTTCTGAAGGTATTATGGAGGCATTTAGAGGAATAGAAGGTTGGGCAATTCACATTTAAACTACATTTTAGAAAGCGTCTACAATTTTTGTAGACGCCATTTTATTATAATACATTCCTATAGTTCCATATTTTCTTGAAAATTTTATGCATAAATCAAATATCAATAAACCTACAAAAAAATTCAAAAGATTAATTTATTTTTTTATCCTTTTATAAAAAAATAGAACTTGTATTTCAATCTATATATTTACTTTGAAATTTCACAAAGTAAATAAAACTTTTTAAAATCTAAGAAAAAATATATATTTACTAATATTTTATAATAATTACTATTAATAAACTATTACCAATTTACACAGAATTTTTGACAGACCCAAAATTTAATCGTGTAGTGACACTTGTGAAATTAACAAAAAATTAACAATAGCTGTTTTTTAGAATATTACAATGTTTTGATTTCCTTCTGGAAATAATAGTGTCAAAGTAAAAAGCAATTTGTCATACAAATAAAAATACCCGGTTTAAGAACCCGGCATTTGTTTGGAAGTTTTTAAATCAAACTCAAATATTTTTCTCCAAAATCTGGTGCAACTGTTACAATCTTTTTTTCAGGATATTTTTGTACTAATTTAATTGCTGCCAAAACGTTTGCAGCAGCTGAAATTCCTACAAATAAACCTTCTTTCTTAGCTAAAATATCTTGCATTTCAAATGCTTCCTCATCTTGTATTGTGATTACCTCATCTAATATAGTAACGTCTAAATTTTTAGGTATAAATCCTGCTCCAATCCCTTGAATTTTATGTTTTCCAGGTTCTTTACCTGAAATAACAGCTGAATTTTTCGGCTCGACTGCAACTATTTTTACTTTATCTTTAAAAAATTTCTTTAAAACCTTTCCAACTCCACTTACTGTTCCACCAGTACCAACACCAGCTACAAAAATATCTAAATTATAATCCATTTGTTTTAGTATTTCCGGACCTGTTGTTAATTCATGCGCTAAAACATTTGCTGGGTTATCAAATTGATTTGGCATAAAAGCTTTTTCATTTTCTTTAATTTCAATTGCTTTTTCAATAGACCCTTTCATTCCTTTTTCGGCTGAAGTTAGAATTAACTCTGCACCATATTTCTCAAGAATTTTTCTTCTTTCCACACTCATACTTTCAGGCATAGTTAATATTACCCTATAACCTCTATTTTTACCTATAGCAGCTAAAGCTATCCCTGTATTTCCACTCGTAGGTTCAACTATTATATTCTTTTCTTCGTTTAATACACCATCTATTTCTGCTTTTCTAATCATAAAATAAGCTGCCCTATCTTTTACACTTCCGGATAAATTATTTTTTTCGAGTTTTATGAAAATTTTATTTGGCTCTAAAATTTTTGATAATGTTATTATTGGTGTTCCACCAATTACCATATCAATCATACTTTCCCTCCTTTATGAATTTTATCACAAATAAAAAACAATAATTCATACTTTTTATATCCAATTTAAATTATTATATCAAATTCGATAAAAAAAGTCAAATTTTATTATAAAAAAATATTCTATACTATGATATAATATAATGTAATAACATAAATATTGTTATATAGGGGGGAATAATTATGAGTTACTATTTAGCTATTGATGAAGGAACAAGCAGTACAAGGACTTTGTTATTTGATGAAAATTTTAATTTAATAGATTTCTCTCAAAAAGAAATAAATATGATTTATCCAAAGCCAGGATGGGTTGAACAAGATGCTGAAGAATTATATTTTAAAACGGAAGAAAGTATGATTGAAGTAGTTGAAAGAAATAATATCAGCTGGGATAACATTATTGGAATAGGAATAACAAATCAAAGAGAAACTGTTGTTGCTTGGAATAAAAAAACTGGAAAACCTTTAACAAATGCTATTGTATGGCAATGCAGAAGAACTGATGAATTGCTTAATAGATTTCAAGCTGAATTCTGGAGTGAGATAAAAAGAAAAACCGGCTTGGTAAAAGATCCATATTTCTCAGGTTCTAAAATTTTATGGATGTTGGAAAATGTGCCTGAAGTTAAAGAAGCATATAATAATGGTAATTTAAAAGTTGGAACTATGGAATCATGGCTAACTTTCAAACTTACCGGGCATCATGTTACTGATGTATCAAATGCCTCAAGAACTCAATTAATGAATATTCACACACTCCAATGGGATGATGAAATTTTAAAAACTTTTGGAATTTCAATAGATGTTTTACCTGAAATTGTTGGAACTGCAATTGAAGGAGGATTTAAAACAAAATTTGGGCCTAAAATTTATGGTATGATTGGTGATCAGCAATCAGCATTATTTGGTCAAAGAGCCTTTGAGATTGGTGATTCAAAGTGCACTTATGGTACTGGCGCATTTGTTTTAATGAATTCGGGGACTACTCCACCAAAACCTCATCCTGGATTGTTAACCTCTATTGGTTGGAAAATAGGGAATGATGTTATTTATTCTCTTGAAGGTAGTATTTTTACTGTTGGTGCATTTTTTAAATGGTTAAAAGATATTGAAATAATTAATGATTATAATGAACTTGAAGAATATTCAAAAGATATTGATAATGGCGGTGTTTATATAGTTCCTGCATTAAGCGGTCTTGGCACTCCATATTGGGATTCCGATGCTAGAGGGTTAATTATAGGGTTAACACGAGCAACTAAAAAAGAGAATATTATTAGGGCAGCTTTAGAGTCTGTTGCATATAGTGTAAGAGATGTTATCGATTCTATGCAAGAAGCAGTATGGACAAAAATAAAAAAGATGAATGTTGATGGAGGAGCTACTAAGAATAAACTTTTAATGGAAATACAAAGTGATTTAATTAATGCTGAGATATTTGTTCCAAAATTTCAAGAAATAACTGCTTTAGGAGCAGCTTTTATGGCAGCAATTGGTTCAAAAAATCTTACTATTAATGACATAAAAAATTTGCAATTTTCAGGTATAAAGATAATGCCAAAAAATAATGAGAAATTAGAAAAAAATTATTATATCTGGAAGGAGGCAGTTTTAAGATCAAAAGGCTGGATAAAATCGACAAATATAAGTTATTAGATATTGCTGACAAAATAGCTAAATATTCTTTCCATGGAATGATTATTTTATTATATGGAGATTTAGGTACTGGAAAAACTACATTTACTAAAGGTTTTATAAAAAGCTTATTTAATGATAATAATATAAATGTAACCTCACCGACATTTGCTTTGGTGAGGATATATGAGAATTCTACAAATGTTTATCATGCTGATTTATATAGACTTTCTGATCCTGAAGAAATACCATATGTTGGGCTATTTGAAGATCAAGATGGAATATACTTAATAGAATGGTCAGAAAGGCTTGATTATTATATGCCTGAAGAACGATTAGAAATACATTTGTTTTATAATAATGACAATATTAAATTTAGAGATATTGAAATTATACCAGTTGGGAAAAAATATGTTGACGTTTTTGAAAATTTAAAGGAGGAATTAACATGAAAATTGGAATTTTGGGGTTACCTTTAACTGGAAAAACTACAATATTTTCATTACTAACAAATAAACCATATGACGGAAGTTATAAACAAGAAGCTGAAGAAAGAGTTGCAAATGTAATGGATGAAAGAATAGAAAAATTAGCAAAAATGTATAATCCAAAGAAAACAGTTCGTGCAACATTAAATTTTATAGATATTCCAAGTTATAATACTTCTGCAGATAGAAAAGAAAAAAATAGAATTTTACAAATGATTCAAACTGTTGATTCTATTATTCTTGTTATTAGAGCATTTGAAAATGGTTCTGTACCATTTCCAGAAGGAGCTGAATCTCCTATTGATCAACTTGAAACTTTAAAAACTGAAATGATTATAAGAGATTTAGAAGTTGTAGAAAATAGATTAAATAGGTTAATTGAACAAAATAAAAAGAAAAAACCAACTAAAGAAGAAGAAAGACAGGTTAAAATATTGGAAGAAATCAAACCTGTTTTAGAAGATGGAAAATTTGCTTCAAAAATAGAATTAAATGATGAAGACAAAAAACTAATTAGCTCATTAGCATTGTTTACATTAAAGCCTATTATTGTTGTTGTAAACGTTGATGAAAATCAATTAATAAATTATGATTATCCTAATAAAAAAGATTTAATTCAAATTTGTGAAGAAGAAAATTTTGCATATATTGAAATTTCTGGAAAAATTGAAGCTGATTTAATAGAACTTGAGCCAGATGAAAAAGAAGAATTTATGAAAGAATTAGGTATTGAGAGGCCAGGAATTGCTAGGTTATCAAAAGTTGTATATGATCATTTAGGATTAATTACATTCTTTACAGTAGGAGAAGATGAAGTTAGAGCATGGACTATTAATAAAGGAACAACTATGAAAAAAGCTGCTGGTAAAATTCACTCGGATTTAGAAAAAGGATTTGTTAAAGCAGAAGTTATGCATTATGAAGATTTAATCAAGTTAGGATCAGAAGAAGAAGTTAAAAAAGCTGGATTGTGGAGACTTGCCGGAAAAGAAGAAATTGTAAAAGATGGAGATATATTAACTATTAGAGCTAATGCATAGGAGGTTATGATGCGAAAGCCTTTATATAATGTAGATGATTTTTATTATGAATTACCTGAAAAATATATTGCCCAAAAACCTGCTGAACCACGCGATTCTTCTAAATTAATGATTTTGAATAGGACGAAAAAAAGTATAGAACATAAGATTTTTAGAAATATAATTGATTATTTACATCCAGGAGATTTATTGGTAATTAATAATACTAAAGTTATTCCTGCAAGATTATATGGAAAAAAAATCACAGGTGCTAATGTTGAAGTATTATTACTAGAAAAAACTCATGAAGAAAATACATGGAAAGCACTTGTAAAACCTGGTTCAAAATTAAAAACAGGTGCTGAAATAAAATTCTCTGATAACTTATACGCTAAAATCCTCCAGCATAATTCTGATGGTTCTAGAATCATACGTTTTTTTTCTGATAAAGATGTTTGGAAAGAAATTGAAAATATAGGTAATTTACCTCTACCTCCATATATAAAAAATTATAATGGACCTAAAGAAAGATATCAAACAGAATATGCTAAAATTCAAGGTGCTGTTGCTGCTCCAACAGCAGGTTTGCATTTTACAAAAAAATTGTTAGAAAATATAGAAAATAAAGGCATTGAATTTGTTGAAGTTACATTACACGTAGGACTTGGAACTTTTAGACCAGTAAAAGTTAATAAAATAGAAGAACATAAAATGCATGAAGAATATTATGAAGTACCTGAAAAAACTGTAAATAAAATTAATGAATATAAAAGAAATAATGGAAGAATTATCAGTGTTGGAACCACTGTCGTAAGAACATTAGAAACAATTGCTAATCTACCAAAACAAAGTTCATATATGGGAACAACTGATATTTTCATTTACCCTCCATATGAATTTAAATTAATTGATGCTTTAATTACTAATTTTCATTTACCAAAATCAACTCTATTAATGTTAGTTGCTGCATTTGGAGAATATAATTTTATAATGGATGCATATAAAATTGCAGTTAAAGAGAAATATAGATTTTTTTCTTTTGGTGATTCAATGTTTATTTATTAAAATATATTTCTTAATATATAATGAGGGGTGGTATTTTGACAAATAAAAGCTTAGGAATATTTTATATGTTAATAACTGTTCTATTCTGGGGAATTTCGTTTGTTGCAACAAAAATAATAGTTCAAACTATACCACCTATAACTGCTGCCTTTTTAAGATTTTTTATATCCACATCAATTCTTATGTTCT
The DNA here is from genome assembly GCF_054657315.1 of Marinitoga arctica. Taxonomy (NCBI): domain Bacteria; kingdom Thermotogati; phylum Thermotogota; class Thermotogae; order Petrotogales; family Petrotogaceae; genus Marinitoga; species Marinitoga arctica. The sequence continues at coordinate 21,049 of NZ_BAAHYY010000030.1, forward strand.
TTATACGAAAAGAAATAAAATATTCAAAAAATGAATTAATATATGTAATGTTATCTGGTTTTTTTGGAGTTACTGCATATTTTTTGTTTGAAAACTCGGCCTTACAGTATACTACAGCTACCAATGGATCTTTAATAATATCTGCAACACCAATAATGTATTTATTTTTTTCTGATATCTTAAAGAAATCTTTTTCGCATAAATTGAGATATTTGGGCACATTTCTTGCTTTTTTAGGAGTTTCTCTTATTGTGTTGAACGGAAAATTTATTTTAAAACTTAATCCTATTGGAGATTTATTAATGTTTGGAGCCTCATTCTCGTGGATTTTTTATACTTATTTTATTGAAAAATTACACCATCATGAAAATTTAATTATTACTAAAGATTTAAACTTTTATGGGATGTTGTTTTTTCTTCCATTTGTCTTTTTAGAATTAAAAGGTAATGGAACATGTCCATTATTTCAACTATGGCTTCAACCCAAAATTATAATCGCCTTTATTTTCTTAAGCGTTTTTTGTACTGCTTTAGGTTATATATGGTGGAATAAAGCTATTAGACTTGCTGGAGCAAAAACTACAACTAATGGAATTTTCTTTATACCAATTGTAACTCTTATTGCCGATGCTATTATGCTAAAAAATTATCCTAATTTACTTACAATTTCTGGTGTAATATTGGTTTTATCAGGAAACTATATTGCTGAAATTAAAGATTAAAAAACAAATGGCACCTGTGAAGGTGTCATTTGTTTTTTAAAGCTATATTGTATATTTCTTTAATTTCTTTTTCCTCTAACTTTTTTAGTTTGCCCATAGGACTACTTTGAACAGCATTTTCTACCAATCTTTCAATATCTTTTTCTGTTGCCCCAATTTCTTTTAAAGATATAGGTTGTCCTATTCTTTTATACCATTCTTTCAGTGCTTGAATACCTAAATCAGCATCTATAGATGCGTTCCCAGTATCAATATTGAATATTTCTTTAGCAAATCTATCAAACTTTTCAATATATTCATTTTTTACATATTCTAACCATGCAGGAAATATAATAGCTAATCCCTCACCATGAGCTATATCAAATAAAGCAGAAACAGAATGTTCCAAGGCATGACTTGACCAATCACCACCATTAGAACCAGCTTTTAGTAATCCATTTAAAGCCAATGTAGCACTCCAAGCTAAATTTGCTCTTGCATTATAGTCTTTAGGATTTTTTAATAATATTTCAGTACTTAATATAACAGTTCTAATTATACCTTCAGCGATTTGATCTTGAATTTCAGTATTTTTTGTTCCATCAAAATAATATTCCATGACATGACTTATTGCATCAACTGCTCCATTAACAGTTTGTTTTGCTGGTAATGAAAATTGAGCTACAGGATCAATAATTGAAACTTTTGGATATAATTTTTCAGAATGTGTGGCCCACTTTTGCTTTGTTTCTTCATTTGTTATTACAGAATTACCATTCATTTCAGAACCAGTTGCAGATAATGTCAAAACAGTAAATAATGGTAAAGCCTTATTTATAACATGCTTCCCAGAATACGCATCCCAAACATCACCATCATAATAAAACCCTCCGGCTATAGCTTTAGATGAATCTATTACACTTCCACCACCAACTGCTAAAATTCCTTCAACATCATTTTCTTTTGCTATTTTAATTCCTTCATACACTTTAGATAATCTAGGATTAGGCTTTACTCCAGAAATTTCCACCCATTCAATACCATTTTCTTTTAAAGAATTTACAACTTGTTCATATACTCCATTCTTTTTTATAGAACCTCCACCATAATGCAATAAAACTTTTTTGAGACCAAATTTTTTGATTTCTTCACCAATTCTATTTATAGTTCCTTCTCCAAAAATCAATTTAGTTGGATTATAAAAAACAAAATTTTTCATATATACACCTCCATAATATAATTTGTATTGCTAATTATATTATACCACAAAATTCATCTTAATAAACTTAATATTTCTTAATATTTATAAATATATAGAAAAACAAAAAATAATATAATGTGCTTGTAAAAATAAAAATAGGAGGTAGAAATTTATGAAAAAAATTTTATTAGTTGGTTTATTAATGTGTTTATTAGTTTTATCTTTTTCTGAGAAATTAGTTGTTAAAGGGTCAAATACTATTTTTCCAATTGCACAACTTTGGATTGAAGAATTGAAAAAGATCAAACCTGATTTAGAAATTACTCTTGAAGGTGCTGGCTCATCCACAGGAATTGCTGCGTTGTTTAATAACACTACAGACATAGCAAATGCTAGTAGATTTTTAAAAGGTAAAGAAATCAAAAAAATGAATGAAGAAGGAAAATATTTTGCTCCTATCGTTATCGCTTATGATGGAATTGCTATAATAGTTAATCCAAAATTAGGTATTGAAAATATATCTCTTGAAACGTTAAAAGGCATATATACTGGTAAACTAAGAACATGGAATCAAGTGAGTTCAAACTTGCCAAAAAAGAGAATTGTAATTTATTCAAGAAATACAGCATCAGGGACCTTTGAAACCTTTGAAAAAAAGGTTTTAAGTGGAGAAAGAATGGCTCCAACAGTAAAGATGGTAGAGTCCACACAATTTGAAATTGATCAAGTGTCAAGAAATCCTTATGCAATTGCTTATGTAGGTGTTGGTTATGTAACTAATAGTGTAAAAGTTTTAAAAGTTGAGGGTGTAGAACCTACAAAATTAAACATTTTAAATGCAAAATATCCTATTTCAAGACCATTATATATGTTTATAGATGTAACAAATGGATGGCCAGAAAGTGGCATTATAAAAGAATATATAACATTTGGATTATCTAAAAAAGGACAAGAATTAGCGGAAAGGGCAGGTTATATAGCAGCATACGGATTCTAAAAAGGAGTGTTCTAATTGAGAGAGTTAAAACATAAATTAAATTCCATTATAATAAAAACAATAGCTTTAACAGGTATAATAGCTTTAATATCAATATTTGGGTTTGTAATAAAAGAATCCATACCAGCTTTAAAAGAAGCTGGTATGGAGATATTTACAGGTTTTGACTGGTATCCAACATATGATCCACCAGCTTTTGGAATTCTAACAATGCTTATAAACTCTATTATATTAACAATTATTTCATCATTAATAGTTTTACCTCTTGGATATATAGTAGCATTTTTTATGTATGATTATGCAATTGAATCTGAGAAAAAAATGATGAAATCTTCTATAGACTTATTATCAGGAGTTCCTTCAGTAATCATTGGTATGTTTTTAATAATTTATATTTCACCATGGATGCTGGAAATAGGTGCATGGTCTGCAGAAAATGTTTTGTTAGCCTCCATAGGATTAACTATTCTTTCTTTACCATATACAGCATCTTTGATGGAAGAAGCTATGAGCTCTATTGATAATAGTCTTAAAGAAGGTGCATTAGCATTAGGATCTACAAGATTTATAGCTGGTTTTAGAATAGTTTCAAAAGCTGCTTTACCAGGAATATTTAATGCAGCAATTTTAACAATAAATAGAATAATAGGTGAAACTATGGTTGTATTAATGGCTGCTGGTGGAGCAAATATGTTACCTCTTTCTATTTTTGATCCTGTTAGACCTTTGACCGTCGCTATAGCAAGTGAGATGGGTGAAGTTGAAATTGGTAGCATTCATTATTCTGCATTGTTTGTTTCTGGATTTGTACTTTTAATTATTTCTTTTATCCTTACTTTAGTTTCTAAAAGACTTTCAAGGAGATGGAGCAGATGAGAAAAGATAAAACAATATCTTTTATTTTCAGATTTATAAGTTATATAACTTTTTTTGTTATTGTTTTTATTTTTGTATTTGTAATTTTAGATGGAATAAGATATTTTTCTATAGATTTTTTTACTCAATTTCCAAAAAACATGATGACAGAAGGTGGAATATTTCCTGCTACTATTGGAACATTATATTTATTATCGCTAACTTTGATAATTTCTATACCTTTTGGTGTTATAACAGGAATATTTTTGTCTGAATATGGAAATAATAAAATTGGTAGATTATTAGATATAGCTATAACCTCTTTATCCGGGGTACCTTCAATTGTTTATGGTTTATTTGGACTGGCATTATTTTCAATAACAATGGGATTTGGGACATCATTAATTTCAGGGGCTTTAACATTATCTGTAATGTCATTACCTATAATCTCTTCAGCCACCCGAGAAGCATTAATGGCAATACCTAATACCATGAGAGAATCAGCATATGCATTAGGCGCAAAAAAAACTGAGGTTATTTATAAGATTATAATACCTGCTGCAAAATCTAGAATAATAACTGCTATATTAATAGGTGCTGGAAGAGTAATGGGTGAAACTGCACCAGTATTATTAACAGCAGCAGTATTTTACTCCACTCATATGCCAAAATCTATTAAGGATCCTGTTATGACATTACCAACACATATTTATAACATTGCGATGGCTTACGGAGATAATGCACAATGGATGGCAAAAGGAACAGCCTCTTTTTTGATGATATTAGTGCTTTTGATATATTCTATAGCTTTTAGATTAAGGAGGAAATTAAATGCGAAGTAATAGTTTTTCTAAAAATGATGATATAATAAAAGTAAAGAACTTTAATGCATGGTATGGTGAAAAACAAGCTTTAAAAAATATAAATATTGATTTTAAAAAAAATAAGATTAGTGCTATCATAGGTCCTTCGGGTTGTGGAAAGTCAACATTATTAAGAAGTATTAATAGAATTAATGATGAAATACCAAATTATAAAACTTCTGGAGAAATAATTTTTGAAGGGAAAAATATTTATGATAATGATTTAGACTTGACTATTTACAGGAAAAAAGTAGGTATGGTTTTTCAAAAACCAGTTTCCTTTCCAATGTCCATTTATGAAAATGTTGCTTTTGGTCTAAAAATCCATGGTATAAAAAACAAAAATAAAATTGATGAAATTGTAGAAAAATCATTAAAGCAAGCAGCTTTATGGGATGAAGTTAAAGATGAATTACATAAATCTGCAAACGAATTATCTGGAGGGCAACAACAAAGGTTGGTTATTGCCAGGGCTATAGCGATTGATCCTGAAATTATTTTATTAGATGAACCAACATCTGCATTAGATCCAATAGCAACACAACGAATAGAAAGATTACTTGAAGAATTAGTTGAAAAATATACTATAATTATAGTAACTCATAATCTCTCTCAAGCTATAAGGATCTCTGATTATTTATACTTTATGTATCAAGGTGATTTAATTGAATCCGGATTAACATCTGATATTGTAAAATCACCAAAAAAACAATTAACTGAAGATTATTTAAATGGTAGAATAGGATAATGGAGGTTAGATTATGCAAAATGTACACCATTTTGAAAATGAAATATTAATATTAAAAGCGGACATATCAAAAATGTTATCATTAATATTAGAATCATTTAATATGGCAATTAAATCCTTAGAAAATAATGATGAAACTTTAGCTAAAAGAGTTATAGATTTAGATGATAAGATTGATGAAATCAATAGAAAAATCGAAGATGAAGTATATCAGATAATTGCAAGATATAATCCTTTAGCTAAAGAATTAAGATATATAATAACGATGATTAAATTCTCTAATAATCTTGAAAGAATTGGAGATCTTTCTTGTAATATTGCACAAAAAGTTTTTGAATTTAAAAATAATAATATTTCGGCTATATTAAGTGAAGATATGTTAAAAATGATTGGATTTTCATTAGAGATGTTAAAAGAAGTATTTAAATCATTTAATGAAAGAAATATCGAATTAGCAATTGAAATATGGAAAAAAGATACCATTATTGATAATCTTGAAATTCAAATTAGAAAAGAAATTTTAAATAATTTTAAATCTGGTAAATATGATGAAAATCTTATAATACCTTATGCATTAATAGCAAGAGATATTGAAAGGGTCTCTGATCAAGTAACCAATTTATGCGAAGAAATCGTATATATTGAAAAAGGAGAAAAAATTACAAGTTTCTTATAGGAGGAAAAAAATGGCATCTATTTTAATTGTTGAGGATGATAAAGATATTAGAGACATTTTAAGAATATATTTAGAAATAGAAAAATATGATGTCTATGAAGTAGAAACGATTAATCAAATGAATAAATTTTTAAATAAAAATAATGTAGATATCATATTATTAGATGTTATGCTTCCAGATGGGGAATCGGTTGATATCTTACCTTTTATTAGAACTAAAAACAGAAATACTGGAATAATAATAATTTCTGCAAAAAATACAGACAGAGATAAAATATTTGGAATAGAAAATGGGGCAGATGATTATATTACTAAACCTTTTAATCCACGTGAAGTAATTGCTCGAGTTAGAGCTTTATTAAAAAGATTAAAGAACGAAGATGAAAAATTACAATTTGGAAATTTGGAAATTTTTTCAGATAATTATACAATAAAATATAAAGGTGAAATAATCGATTTAACAGCAAAAGAATTTGAGATTTTATTATTATTATCTAAAAATCCTGAAAAAATATTTACTAGAAGTGATATTATTGACAAAGTTTGGCATGACGATGATTTCATTACAGACAGAGTTATAGATGTACATATAAGTATGATTAGATCTAAAATTGGAAAAAATTGGATAAAAACAATTAGAAATTTGGGATATAAATTCAACAAATATGCTGATAATATAGGGGAGAAAAATGGATAGAGCATTTGATTACATTAACGAAATGGTTATAAAACTAAATAAAATTAAAATTGAAAAAAGCAACGCTATAGCTAAATCTTATGGATTTAAAAAAAATAGCGAAATTATTAGTGTTATTACATTTAATGAAATTGATTTATTTATTGATAATATTCTAAAAAAAGAAGATTTTTTTATAGAAACTACTATATATTTTTTTCAAGGTACTAGTAAATTTTGTAAAATTAATTATTTAAGTAAAGATGAAATTTTAATTATTGAAGACAAAACTGAAAAAGAACTATTAAAACAAGTAAAAGCTGATTTTATTACATCAATATCTCACGAATTAAGAACACCCCTTTCTGTAGCAAAAGGAAATATATTTTTGTTAGAAGACATAATAAATGATTCTAATTATATGAAATTTATAAAAAAAACTAAAAATGCAATAAAAAAAATAGAAAGGATCTTAGATCAATTAACTTTACTTTCTATGGCTGAATTTGGAAATTATATGATTAAAACAGAAATATTTGACCCAAACAATTTAATTAAAGAAGTTAAAAATGATCTAGAAAGTAAGATAAAAAGCAAAAATATAAAAATTAAATTTCAGTCAAATATTGAATATATAACTGGAGATCCATTTATTGTTTATACAATAATTAGAAACTTAGTTTCTAATTCTATCAAGTATTCACATAATAATTCTGTAATAAATATTACAATAGATGAGGATAAAATAGTAATAAAGGATAATGGAATAGGAATTAGAGATAATGAAAAGTCAAGGATTTTTGAAAGATTTTACAGGGGGGTAGATGCTAAAAAATATGCTAAAGGTTCTGGTTTAGGACTTGCTATAGTTAAATATTTATGCGAACTTGCAGGATATAAAATTGAATATGATTCAAAATGGATGATTGGAACTACATTTAAAATTTATTTTAATAAAACTAAGTTAAATTAATTAATTCAATTTCTAACTCCCAACTTTTTTTTTCATGAGGTTTTAACGTAATGTATTTATTGTATTTTTTAGCTATAATTAAAGAATCATAAAAACCATTTGACGGCTCCAAAGCACAGTTGCATTCTCCTTTAAAGCCCCCTTCATTTTTCCATATACCAAAATACGGAATATTTTCAAAATTCATTTTATATAGTAGTTTATTATGATTAAGTGTAAGACCTGCTGAATTAATCTTATCTAACAAATAAAATTTCTCTGTATTCTTTGATATTTTAGGCAAAAATTTATTAATTTTATAATTATTATATTCAGGATAATTACAAATTGTTTCAGCTTTACCAAGGAATTTACTCTCATGAACATTTAATACTCTGCTTACATCTATTGATATTTCTGAACTTTCATCTATTGCAATTAAACCATGAAATGCCAAAAAACCTCTAAAAATTTTATAACCTATGTTTTCTACTGCATATTTAAAAATAATTTTATTATTTTCTAACAAAATAATTCTTTTAAATATATA
>NZ_BAAHYY010000031.1:0-27736 GCF_054657315.1 Marinitoga arctica
TATTATATATTATTTTATTGTATTATTTATAATTATTTAATATTAACAATAAAATTCTTAAAAAAAAATAAAGAATCCCTTGGATTCCTTATTTAGAAGTTTTTTCTATATAATGTTCATAATCTAGATCTATATAGTCAAAAGAATTTTTAATCTTTTTTGCCCAATTTAATGTTATTGGATGCTCAATTCTTGAAGAAATCATAGTTTCTAACCCTAAATTTTCAGCAACTTTCAAATATTCAGATGTTCTTAGCAATCCTCCAAATTTTGTAATTTCAAAAACTAATCCTGTTGATATATCTTTTAATCTAATTATATCTTGAAGTGTTTTAAATGATTCATCCCAAAAAACAGGATACTTTGCCAAAAAATTTTTAACTGCAAATTCATTTCCAACAGGTAATGGTTGTTCAATAGCTACTATATCAACATCTTTAAATACTTCTAATATTTTTTTTACCTCATAATGATTAAATATACCTTTAAAATCTATCCATATTTTATATCTATCAATATTTGCTTTTAATATTTCTAATTCTTCTAAAGATAATTTTTCAAAAAATTCAATTTTTACTACTAATGCATCTATTAACTTATCATATATTGCATATCCCATTTCTTTATAAATATATAGCTTTTTCATTTCTTCATTTAAATCTTTTTTCGAAAATAATATTTTAGATAAATCTAAACCTTTTGAATTTAAAATATAGTCAGCAATAGCAATTTCAACAGCTGTTTTTGATGACATATCAAATTTCACTATTTCATTCATATTTTTTTCAAATTCAGCATATTCATTTAAATCGCCCCACTCTTCTGTTAATTTCCTCATTTTTTCTATTACAGCCATTGTAGTCTTATATGTCTCCCCATAATCAGAATTTGGCGTTCCCGCACCTAGTCCCTCAACTCCATTATGGTCAATTTTAAACACCGCATGTTCTATCCATTCTTTATTTAAGTGCTTTAACACACTTCTTTCCTGCCAATAATATACATCTCTTTTTCTATTCATAGTATTCCTCCTCATTTATTATTTACATTATTTTCTGATATAATAAATATGATAAACTATATAAATTTTATAAGATTCTTTGGAGTATTATATTATTATCGAGGTGTTGATATGATAAATAAACATAAAGTTTTTATTCCATTATTATTTATATCTATGTTATTAATAATAGGAATTGGTCTATTTTTCTCTATTAACTATTATAATATAAATTTAAGCAAAGCGCAAGAATATATCAAAAGTGAAAACTCTGTTGTTGCTACATTCATTGATGATTATTTTTTGGAATTAATACATTTTGCAGAAACATTTTCAAAAGACAAAGATTTTATCAATGCAGGATTTTCAAAAGAAAGCGAAAAAAAAGTATTAGAAATTTTAAAAAATTATCAAAATTCAAATAAAAATATAGCATATATTTATACTGGTTATAAAAACAAAAAAATAGTTATAAACAATTGGGAAGTACCTGAAAATTATGATCCAACTATTAGACCATGGTATTTAGAAGGTATTAAAAATCCAAATAATGTATATATCGGAACTCCCTATAAAGAATACAAAACAAAAAAATGGTTAATATCTACCGGAAAAGCATTAATAAATGAAAACAATGAAGTTGTAGGTGTATTATCCATAGATTGTTCTATTAGTGATTTTGTAAATTTAATAAATTCTGAATTAACCTATAAAAGTGGCCAAACTTTTGTTATTAATGGCGAAGGTACTATAATCCTTCATAAAAATTTAGAAAAAATTAATAAAAAATTTGAATATACTAATTTTTTAAATTCCAAAGGTATTATTAAAGATAAAATTAATAAAAAAAATTATTACATTGCCTATACAAAATTAATCTCATCTGGTTGGTATATTATCACAATGGTAGAAGAATCTGAAATTTTAGCACCTGTATATAAAGGAGTTATATCTTATTCAGTTATTTCAATTTCTTTGCTAATATCATTTGTTATATTACAAAGCATCTTAATCTCTAATTTAAGGTTAAAGCAATTAGTTGAACAAAGAACAAAAGAATTAAAAGAAAAAAATAAAAAAATTATGGATAGTATTTTATACGCAAAAAATATTCAAAATTCTATATTACCTTCTGAAAAATTACTAAAGCAGAAATTTGAAGATTTCTTTATATTATGGAAACCTGCAAATATTGTTGGAGGGGATTTTTATTGGTACAAAGAACGCGATGATAGTTCATTTTATGTTGCGGTAATAGATTGTACTGGACATGGGGTACCTGGCGCCTTAATGACAATGACAGCAAATTCAATATTAAATAGAATAATAGATGATACAAATTTAGTAAAGCCTTCAGATATTCTTGAAAGATTAAATATTTTATTTAAAAATACAATTAATTTAAATAATAATGATTATAGATATGATGATGGTTTGGAAATAGGATTATGTTATATTAACAATAACAAATTAATTTATAGCGGCGCGGGTATATCTCTATATTATACCAAAGATAATGAAGTAATAAGGATAAAAGGTGACAACAAGGGAATTGGATACAAAAGATCAAAAAATGATTATAAATTTTCTGAACATGTCGTAGAAATTAAAAATGATATGAACTTTTATATGGCATCTGATGGTTATGAAGATCAAAACAATCCCGAAGGAAAAAGATTTGGAAGAAAAAGGTTTATAAATTTAATAATAAATGCTTCAAAGGAAAAAATGTCAAAACAAAAAGAGATATTTGAAAGTACTTTAAAAAAATATATGAGGAATGAAGAACAGAGAGATGATATTACAATTATTGCTTTTAAAACAAGGCGGTGAAAATATTTCAAAAAACATCTTTGAAAGAGAAATTTCCTTAATAAGAAACTCTATAAAAATAATTAAAAAAAATAATATCTCTCTTGATGATTTAAAAAATGAATATAAAAAGTTACTCGAAGAATATACCAAATTATTTAATGAATTGAAAAAAATAATAGTTATCTCTGATATTCAAGAAAATCATCTTTTAAAATTGAAAAAAGAATTAGAAAAATCTAATTCTTTTTTTAAAACATTGTCTGAAAGAGATGTTTTAACTGGATTATATAACCGTTTAAAATTCGATGAGATAATAAAATATCAAATAAATTTATTTAATAGAGAAAATAGAGTCTTTAGTTTAATAATAATTGATATAGATAATTTTAAGAGTATTAATGATAATTATGGACACAATTTTGGAGATAAAATTTTAATTGAATTTTCTGATATTTTAAAAAACAATTTAAGGTCTATTGATTATATTTTTAGATGGGGTGGAGATGAAATAGCTATTATATTACCTAATTCTAACTTAAACTCTTCTTTAATTGTTGCTTTTAAGTTACAAAAAATGATAAATGATAAATTTAAAAAATATAATATATCCGCTAGTTTTGGATTAGTAGAATATAATAATAATTACAGCATTGATGAATTAATTGAATTAGCAGACACATCTTTATATAACTCTAAAAAAAGAGGGAGAAATAGAATTTCTTATTTTCAAGGGGGGAAATATTTTGAATCCACAAATAATTCTTGATATTAAAAAATACATTAGCAATAATAATATTATCATGACGTTCATCGGACCTTTTTCTCAAGGAATTATCGAAGAAATAGGCCATGCTTTAAGAGAATACGTAAAAAAAGATAAAAATATTAATGCCTCTTCGAATAATGTTTTTTCAGTTTTCATTGAACAAAGCCAAAATATAAAAAACTATGAAAGAATATTATCCGAAAAAGAGAAAAATAATTTAGATTCAATATTAATAATAGGAAAAAGTAATTATTACTATACAATCAGTTCTGGAAATGTTATAAGAAAAGACGATAAGGATTTTTTGAAAAGTTATATCGATTATTTAAATTCCTTAGATAAAGATGAAATTAAAAAGTTATATAAAAAAAAATTACGCGAATCTATAAATAGCAAAACTGGTGGTGCAGGTTTAGGTTTTCTTGAAATGGCAAAAAGAGCTTCAGAAAAATTTGAATATGATTTTATTAAATTAGATAATTATTATTACTATTTCATATTAATAATAAAAGTTAAATAGGAGGTAATGAAATGGAAAAATTAATTATTAAACCAACTAAATCTACTCCTGAAATAATATTTGACCCAGAAAAAAATATATTTTCAATAAAAGGAGAATCATACCCTGAAAATTCCTTTGATTTCTATAGTCCTGTATTTGAATGGTTGGAAAATTATTTTAACAATTTGGATACAGAAACACAAGTTATATTTAATTTTGATATAAGTTATTTAAATACAAGCAGCACCAAATCTATTATGTTTATACTCGATATTTTAGAAGATGCATATGAAAATAAAAAAAATGTGAAAATTAATTGGTATTATGATGAAGATAACGAATTTTCATATGAAATTGCTGAAAATTTTATGGAAGATTTAAACGTTCCTTTTTTATTAATAAGAAAATAATGAGGTGTTCCAATGGATAAAAATTTTTTAAATGAATATGAAAAATTGGAAACACATAAGAATTTTATTGAAACTAATAACTTCTCTTTAGAGGATTTAATAAGCAAATATAAGCAATTAATTAATGATTATGAACTTTTATTAAAACAAACCAAAAAAATTTCTAAAATTAGTGATATAAATCATATGATTTTAATTGAAACAAAAAAAAGACTAAAATTATTATTAGATAATTCAGAAGAAGGCTTTTTAATGTTTGGTAAGGACTTTATTATTCATAATGAATATAGTAATGAATGTTTAAATATTTTTGAAACTAATGATATTTCGAAAAAGAATGTTCTAGATTTATTGTATGTAGAAAATTATGATATTGAAAAAAAAATATTAAATCATATATTTGAAACTGATGAAAAAGAAGATGTATATTTAGAATTATTACCTAATGAAGTTAAAGTAAACGATAAATTTTTGAGAATTAAATACAAGATTATTCATTTAGATAATGAAAAATATATTATGTGTATTATACAAGATATTACAGAAAAAAGAGCTTTAGAAGAAAAAATAGAAATTGAAAAAAATAACACAAAAATGCTATTAAATGTTGTAATAAACAGAGATATTATAAAAAAACAAATTGAAGACTACCTTGAATATGTTACAAGTAAAGTATATAATGAAATAACAACTTATTCTATATCAAGTTTCATTAAAAACTTTTATAGGAAAATTCATACATACAAAGGGATATTTATACAATGGAATTTTATACATGCAGGAAAAAAACTAGATAAATTAGAAAATGAATTGAATATATTAAGTGAATCGAATATATCTAAAAAAGATGATTTAACCTCATTTATAAAATCTAAAAGTTTGAATAAGTTATTAAATGAAGAATTAAGTTTTATTAATAATATTTTAGGAAAAGATTTTCTAAAAAAAGATATGATCTGGATTGATAAAACAGAATTAAAAAAATTAGAAAAATATATAAAAACTACTTTACCTATAAAATATTCTCAAACATTGTTATATAAAATAAAAAGATTATATTTAAATGATATTAAAAATATTTTTGAACAATATAAAAAACATACATTGGAACTGGCAGAAAAATTAGAAAAAAAAATTGATTCGTTTGAAATAGAATCAAGTGTATTTATTGATATTGATGATTATTATGAATTTATAAAATCTCTTATTCATATATTTAGAAATATTATAGTTCACGGTATAGAAAAACCAGAAGAAAGAATAGCTTTAAATAAAAGTTCTGGAGGTAATATAAAATGCAAAATATATGAAAAAGAAAATGTTATTCATATTATCATATCTGATGATGGAAAAGGGATTGAAAATATACAAGATATATTTAAATATGGTTATTCTTCAAAAAAAAGAATTTCAGATATATATGCTGGCAAAGGTGTTGGATTATTTTCTATAAAAAAGGAAATTGAAAAATTAAATGGAAAAATTTCTGTTTTTTCTGAATTAAATAAAGGTACAACTTTTAATATTGAAATTCCTAGGAGGTAAAAATGTCTAATATATTAATTATTGAGGATAATATAAATGTCAGAAATACCTTAAAAAAGTATTTAAAAGAATTAGGGCATTCTATTGTTGGAGAATTAGAAGATATATTTGGTATTGTAGATGAATGCCAAAAGCTTAAACCAGATATTATTACTTTAGATTTATACTTAAAAAAATCCAATGGTATGAATGCTATAAAGGTTATTAAAAATCGTTTTCCAAATTCAAAAATTATTGTTATTAGTGTTTCAAATAATAAAAAAGAAATATTTAACGCTTTAAATAACGGTGCTGATTATTTTATAATTAAACCTCTAACAAAAGAAAAGTTAATTAACGCCCTAAAAAAAATAACATTGTCTGAATATAAAGTCTCTAAAATTAGACAATTATATAAAAAAGATGATGAAAGCTTTTTAGAAGTAACAAATTCTAATAGTACTTTGACAATATATATAAAAAGAGAATTAAATGGAAGAACCATAGAAAAAATTAATCAAGTTATAAATGGATTGTTGATAATTAAACCTTTAAAAATCGTATTTAAATATTTTGACGAAAGCGAGGACATAAAAAAAATAGAAAAGTCTTTAAATGACATTATATTAAAAATCAAACATCATGGTGGAACTGCGAAAATCGAAAATAATTGAAAGGAGTTTAATATGAGTGAGTTAGATAATTTAGGGAAATTATTTGAAAGTAAAATAAGGGATTTAAAAGAAGTCCCAGTTGATACATTTGCTTACATTGGAGATGCAGTAATAAATTTATATTTTATTAATTATATTATTGACACTGGTAGAAAAAAAGCGGGAAAATTACATAACGAAAGCAAAAATTATGTGAGTGCCAAAGCACAAGCGAAAATTGTTGATCACATCATTGATACTTTAAATAATGAAGAAAAAAGTATTTATAAAAGAGGTTTAAATTCTAAAGGTGCAAAAAAAAGAGGTAATGATATAGAATATAGAAAAGCCACAGCTTTCGAAACTGTTATTGGATATTTATTTTTAAAAAAAGATTATAATAGATTAAATGAAATATTAGAGTTTTCAAAGGATGCCTTAAATAAGGAGAGTGAATGATGTACGTATATGGTAGAAATGTTTTAAAAGAGATAATAAATTCAAATTATCCTGTAAAAAACATTTATTTTACAGATAGCAAAAGAGCTGATAAAACTTTAAATGATCTAATAAATTTATCTAAAAAAAACAATTATTCTTATTCATTTGCACCTGATAAAGTGTTACAAAGAATGGTAAATATTTCAAAACATCAAGGAGTGGTAATCGACATAGGTAAAGAATTTAGATATGCCAAAGAGGATATATTGGACAAATTAAAAGAAAATGCTACAATTGTTATACTTGACCAACTCCAAGATCCTCATAATTTTGGTGCCATTATTAGATCAGCTCTTGCTGCAGATGCCGATTTAATTGTTATACCAAAAGATAATTCAGTAGAAGTAACACCTACCGTAATAAAAGTTTCAGTAGGTTTAGCATTTAGAATTCCTATATTAAAGGTAACAAATATTTCTCGATTTATAGAAAATATTAAAAAACGAGATTTTTGGGTATACGGCGCAGATATGAGCAATAATGTATATTATAAAATGGATTTAACAGGAAATATTGCATTGGTTATGGGAAATGAAGGAAGTGGGATTAGAGAAAATGTAAAATCAAAATGCGATGCTTTGATTTCAATTCCAATGGCAAACAATGTGGAGTCATTAAATGTCTCTGTCAGTGCAGGAATATTATTATTTGAGATATTTAGACAAAAAAGTAGGTGATTAAATGGCTATTGTAAAATTACCTGAATCGGTTATAATGAAAATAGCTGCTGGCGAAGTTGTTACTGGAACATTTGCTGTAGTAAAAGAACTTTTTGAAAATGCTTTAGATGCTCATGCTGATAGTATAACTATTGAAATAAAAGATGGCGGAAAAACTTATATAAGAATTTCAGATAATGGAATAGGTATGTCTAAGGAAGAAATTTTATTAGCAGTCCAACCTCATACTACCAGCAAAATTAAAAGTGTTGATGATTTATATTCTATTCAAACTTATGGATTTAGAGGAGAAGCCTTAGCGGCTATTTCAAGAGTTTCAAGAATGAAAATAACCTCAAGAAAAAAAGGTGATGATTTAGCTACTTCTATAGATTTTGTAGGCGGAGAATCCATAAATATAAAAAAAATTGCAGCTATGCCAGGAACAACAATAGAAGTAAAAGATTTATTTTTTAACGTTCCTGCTAGAAGAAAATTTTTAAAATCTGCAGCAGTTGAAGGTAGAATGATCACAGAAATTATAGAAAAATTTATTTTATCTACAAATATAGGTATAGAATATATAAAAGATAGCAAAACTATATATTCTATACCAAAAAATATGGATTTAATAGAAAAAATAAATACAATATTTCCCGAAACTAAAAAAAATGACTTTTTTAAAATAAGTTTTGAAGAAACTTGGTTTAAAATAAAAGGCTATATTTCTCATCCAAGAGTTACAAGAAATAATAGAACTGCTCAAATATTTTTTATAAATAACAGATATATTCGATCTGGTGATTTGTTTGCAGTTTTCGAATCAGGTTATGGCGAAATGTTAGAATCAAGGAGACATCCATATGGAATAATCTTTTTTGATATAGATCCCAAAGAAGTTGATGTGAATGTTCACCCTCAAAAACTTGAAGTGAAAATTTCAGAATCCCGCATTATATATAATAAATTTAAACGGTTAATTAGAGAAACATTAATAAATCAAACCAAATTTAAAATGTCTATAAATGTTCAAAATACATACAATACACAACAAGAAAGTAATTTATTATATATGAATAAAATTGAATCTAAAGAGGATAAAAAAACTATAGTTTCTGAGAATGAAAAAGAATATCAAACATTTATGATAAAAAACAAAAAAGAAAAAAAATCACTTCCTTTTCCAAATGTTCATCATTATGAAGAAAAAAAATTGATTAAAAACATTATTAATAATAATACTTATATTAAACCAGAAATAAATCAATCACAAAAAAATATTGATTTAAGTCATTATAGAATTGTTGGATTAGTTGCAGATAGATATATTATCCTTGAATTAAAAGATTCTATTCATTTTATTGATTTTCATGCAGCACATGAAAGAGTTATATATGAGGATTTAAAAAAAGAATTTTTTGAAAACGGAAATATAACAACGCAAATGACCATGCTTCCAATTCAGATAAAATTGGATGCAACTAGAAAAGAACTTCTAGAAAATAATTTTGAAAAAATTAGAAAATTTGGATTTGAAATAACAAAAAACAACAATGAATTTTATATTATAGGATTTCCTTCAAATATAAGAATAAATGATCCTCAATCTACTATTATAGAAATATTAGACGAATTAAGATTAGAAGGTATTGAAACTCCTGAAAAAATTTTTGATCATGCAATAGCCACTATGGCATGTAGAGCAGCAGTAAAAACTGGTGATGATCCTGTTGGATTAGAAACATTAATTTCAAAAATTATAGAATATAAAATTCTTACTTGTCCTCACGGACGGCCAATATCAATGGAATTACCACTTAAAAAAATTGATGAATTTTTTGAGAGAAGTTGACATTCTAAAAAAAATATTGTATAATAAGAAAAAAATATTATAGGTGGTGTAACATATGAGGAAAATATCATCAATAAAATTTAATAATTTCAATAATAATAATATCTTCCAGCGTTGGTGTAACGCGAGGTAATTTTTCGCATATAATACAACACCGGCGCTGAATGTTTTAATCAGCGCCGGTTTTTTATTTAAATATTTCTTATTTTAAATAATGAATAATGGAGAGGGAGAGATTTTACTATACTTTAATTTTGAAGGGAGAGAGTATTATGACAAAAAAGATGGTAGAAGAAAGAAAGGTTGATACTGTAAAATTAGTAAAGGAATATTTAGAAAACCCTGTATACAAAGATGCTACTCTTGTACAAAGCGAAATATTAAAAGGTATTAGACATGTTCTCGATGAAAAAGGGTTTATTGAATTGTTACCAGTTACGGTTTCGCCAATAACAGATCCTTTAAACCATCCACATTTTGAAGCAGAATTTGATTATTATGGTCAAAAATATTCTGTAACAAAATCTATGATTTTACACAAACAAGTAGCTGTCTTGGTTCATAAAAAAATATACATAGTATCGCCAAATGTTAGACTGGAAACAGAAGATAAAATGGATTCTGGAAGACACCTATTTGATTTTGTTCAAATTGATATGGAAATGTTAGAATCTAGCAGGGAGGATGTTTTCGACGTAATGGAAGATGCCATTATTCATACGATTAAAATTTTAAAAGAAAAATATCCTGATATTATTGAAAAATATCATCCTTCCTTAAAAACACCTAAAAAACCATTTAAACGTTATACTGTCAAAGAATTAAAAGAAAAATATGGAGAAGATTATGAAAAAAAAGCTTCTTTGAATGCTGATGAACCATTTTGGATGATCGATATTCCTTTAATGGAAAGAGAATTTTATGATAAACAAGATCCAGAAAGACCTGATGTTCTATTAGATTTTGACCTTATTTATCCAGAAGGTTTTGAAGAAGCTATTTCTGGGGGAGAAAGGGAACACGAATATGAACAAATATTAAAAAGAATGGAATTAAAGAATACTCCTCCTGAACAATTTAAAGATTACTTAGAAGTTGCAAAATCTGGAATATTAAAGCATTCAGCTGGATGCGGAATTGGTATAGAAAGATTTACACGTTGGGTGTTAGCCTTAGATCATGTGGAAAAAACCAGATTATTTGCAAAAACTCCAGGGAAACACTCTATATAATAAAACGGGCTATTCAAGCCCGTTTTATTATATCTTAAACTTATTTATTAATTCCATTAATGATTGAGCTAATTTATTTCCTTCTTCTGCCGATTCGCTCACCTGATGTGAACTTTGAGTTTGTTGATCTATAGCTGAAACCATATACTTAACCTGCTCTGATATTTCACTAATAACCTTTGATATTCTATCCATAGCAGCAGCCATTTCTTCCGTTGAGGCACTTTGTTCTTCAGCAGCAGATGAAAGCTCATGAACCTTCATATTCATTTCTTCTACTTTATCTAAAATTAGCTTAAATTGTGAAACTACATTCTCAGACTCAAAATCTATATCTTTAATAATATGAACAACCTTATTTGTAGCCTCATTAGCGCTTAAGGCTCCATCTTTTACAGATATTAAAATCTTTGCTATTTCTTCTGTAGAAGATTTACTTTGCTCTGCTAGTTTTCTTATCTCATCTGCAACAACAGCAAAACCTTTTCCTGCTTCACCTGCTCTTGCCGCTTCAATTGCTGCATTCAACGCAAGTAGATTAGTTTGTTCGGTTATATTATTTATGGTTTCGACTATATCGCCAATATTTTTTACTTTATCAGATAAATTATTTACTTTTTCTTGTGTATTTTTTGATTCCAATACTGCTGTTTCAACAATTTCTACAATTCTTTTTACAGATTTCTCACCATTTATTGCTGCTTTAGAAGCTTCATTTGCTTTATAAGATAATTCTTCCGCATTTGTTGATATCATTTGAGCGGAACTTGCTACTTCTTCAACTCCTGAAGATACTTCTTCTACAGATGCTGACGCATCCTCTGTATTAGACTCAATAATTTTTGACTGCGAAGCCAAATCATCCGAAATTGCATTCTGTTCTTCTGAAACAGAAGCTAATGTATCTGAAGATAAAGATAACTTTCCTGATGCATCATATATCAACTGCATTGATTTTCTTAAATCATTTGCCATAACTTCAAGAGCATTTGCCATTTCAGCAATTTCATCTTTATTATTAGTTTTAAATTTAACCGTTAAATCTCCTTTACCAAATGACTTTATTTTTTTCATTAATATTTTTATAGGTTTAATAATACTTAGAACTGTTATCCAACTAAATATAATAGAGATAATAATTCCTGCAATTAACGTTGAAACCACCACAACAATTGCTTTGTTTGACTTAGCTGTCGCTTCCTCGCTTTTTCTAACGGCTTCAATTTTATTGTAATCAACTATTTTTTTCAATATTTTTGCGCTTTCCTCAAATAGTGGCAAATCTATATTTAAACTTTGATCGGACATTTCTTCTTTTAAAAGTAAAGACTCATCTGCTATTTGATTAATTGTTTCAAATGTATCGAATATATTTTCTAAATACGGAATAAGAGAATTATTGTATACCCTTTGCATTAACTCTATTTGTTTTTCATTTTGTTTTTTTATAACTGTATTAATTGTCTTTGCAGTTTTTAAAAATCCTTCATTATATTTTTTCATTTCTTCAAACATATCTGCTAAGTAGTCGTTTTCTGTATAATAATTTTCCAACCATTTACCAAAAGCACTATTTCTTGGATTTAACTCTTCATTAAATGGTTCTTTTTCTAAAATAGCTTTTTCAATAACCCATGCTAGTCTATATAATTCGCTTTCATAAGTTTTTATATCCAATTTTAACGATTTTGGATCAAGTATCTTTGTTTCATCTAAATTTCTAGACAACTCCATAAAACTGGCATGTGCACTTTCCCATGCTGCTAATTTGCTTTTATACTCTTTCCAATATTTCTGTTCCTCACTATTTAAATTATATGTTTCATATTCATTAATTAATTTATTTATTGAATTCCATGTTTCATTCATTTTTTGATACTCTTCATTTCTTAATTGCTGATCAAGTAATCCCAACAATGCCATTTCAGATTTTTCTATTGAAGTTTGGAGTTGATATATTGAAAGAATTTTTTGAACCTTTGGCAAATTTTCATTTGCTATTTTTAAAACAGAATCTTTTATACTATTTGTAGAAAACAAACCTAAAATGCCAATTATAATAGCTATAATTAATATTCCTAAAAAACCGATTATAATTTTTGTTCTTATTTTCATTTTCTCACCTCCGTAATTTTATTATACATATAAAAAATAAAATTTATATTAAGCTTTATACAATTCCATTTTTTTGTTTTTAGGAATTTAATAAATTTCAAAGAATGATAAATTGAAAGATTATTCCATGGAGGGATATTATGAAAAATTTATTTTATTTTATAATACTGCTTTTATTATTTCTTTTATCTTCTTGTTTAAAGCCTGTAGATTCGAAATTTAATATAAATGTGGAAATTTCATTTTCTTCACAAACAAAAACTATATTAAATAAAGATGTCAACGAAGCAAATGGAGAAATAATTTTAAGACTTGATTCACCACTTGCAAACATAGGACAAGCACATTTAAATATAGCAAATATAAATGATAAAACGAATATTAAGACAATTGATTTAAAGCCCATAAATCAAAATACATTTTCAGGTAATTTTGAAATAAATGAAGCTGGCAAATATGAAATAATTGGAATTTTTTTAATTGGCGGTGAAGAATATTCGAGCAGAAATAAATTATTTATAAATGTTTATGATTATAAAAAAGAATTAGAGCCTATTGTAAATTTAAAAAATACAGAAACAGGTGATATTTTAAAAAACAATATTTATAGTCCATATAGAAATTATTCTCTTTTGATTTCTGTTGATTCTGAAATTGTGTACAATAGCGATTTTTCTTATAAAATTTTTCTTGATAATAATTTGGTTGAAGAAGGTTCTTTAAAAAATAAAACTTTTGAATCAACGCCTATATTTTTAGAAAATAAAAATCACATAATATCTGTAGAGGTATTAGATACAGTAAATAATGGATTTGGAAGAACTACAATTACATTAAACCCTATGAACATAGATACTTCTTTTGATTTAATTGGAAAAATTTATAAAAATAATTATAACGGTATTATTTTATCAAATAATTCGACATTAACTACTATAGATCCAATATATATAGAGATGAATATAAATGAAAAATATGATCTTCCTGCATCTTATTTATACAATATATCAAATAATGATGGAATTTTAGCAAGTTCTTTACTAGATAAAAAAGAATTTAAATACGGCCCAATATATTTAAAAAGCGGAAATACTGTTTTAAATTTATATGCAAAAAACTTAATTTCTAATGAATCAACTGAAATTCAATTAAATTTAAATATTGAACAATTTGAAGAATTTACAGCCAATCTGGAAATTTATAAAAAAGATTATTTGAATAAAGACATAAACATAGATAACTCTTCTTTAATAACAGACAGAGATCCTGTTTATTTTAAGGTTTTAGTAAATAAAAATTATGACTTTTCAAATGAGCTCAATTATAATTTTATTTTAAAAAAAGATGGTGTTGATTATAAAAAATTAAATATAACTACAAATAGCACTATCTTAGAAACTGAAAAAATGCATTTAGAAGAAGGAAATTATGAATTAGCTTTGACTATAACTAAATCAGACACTAATTATATAAAAGAATATTATAAAACATTTAAAGTTTCAAAAGCTATAAACAATTTCAATCTTAACTTTTCTTTAATACAAAAAAATTCCGACGAAAGCACGTACTTATATTATTTACCAGAAAAAATTATGGTTGATCCAGAGTCTACAAAATTAAATGATTTCGATATTAATTTCAATATAGAGGCTAATTACTCATATCCTGCAACTTATATATACTCTATTTATATCAATGATATTGAATTGTTTTCATCAAATCCTGTTCAAACACGAAATTTCAAATATACATCTTATGAATTTCCAAAAGGTCATAATTATATAAAAATCTCTTCTAAAGATATTGATAGTAATTATTTAGTTACAAAAAAATTTGAAGTACTTGTTAAAGAAAATAATCCACCAGAATTATATAGAGTATCTATCGAAGGAACAGACGTTTATTCAAAAGAAAGTACTTATGATTTTTATGATTTAGATATAAGCTATCCTATATCTAATCCTAGAATAGTAATTGATTTTTTTGATGAATCTGAGATAATAACTAGAGATTCATTAAATATTACGGTAAAAATTTTTGAAAATAATACAAATAATATTATAAATATTCCATTAGCATCGGATCAAGAAAGCAAACATCTTAAATTTAGTGGAATATTAGAAAATATAACACTTGATTCAACACAAACATGGGAAATAAAAATAGACCCTTCTCAGATTATAGATGAATTTGATAATAGTTATGCAGATGTTGATGACAGTAAAAAGAAATATTATCCTATACATTTTAAAACCAAATAACACGGAGGTGTAGTTTATGAGGATTTACCACAACATGGAAGCGTTAAACGCATGGAGAACGCTATCAAATGTAAAAGGTAGTATGGGTAAAACTTTAGAAAAGCTCTCATCTGGATTGAGAATTAATAGAGCAGCAGATGATGCAGCTGGTTTGGCTATCTCTGAAAAAATGAGAAACCAAATTAAAGGTCTTGACAAAGCCATCAAAAACTCCCAGGATGCTATATCAATGATTCAAACTGCAGAAGGTGCTTTAGATGAAGTTCATTCCATTTTAAAGCGTATGAGAGAATTAGCAGTACAAGCTTCTACCGAAACTAATACAGATGCCGATAGAGTTCAACTACAAAATGAATTTACAGAATTAAGAGATGAAATAGACAGAATTGCAAAAACAACACAATTCAACACAAAAAACCTATTAGATGGTTCAATAAAAGGCACAAGAACCGCAGAAGCTAAATTAGTATCTCCTGGATCTGCTCATTTTGCTGTAGGTGCATATTCTTCAAATATTACAGCAAGCGGAAATTTTGTTATTGAAGTTGGTCAATTCCAAGGTGGAGCAACTTCACAACTTGATATAAAAATATCTAGAATTGATGCTAACGGAGTTTCTCAGGTTACTATTACAAGTGTAACATTATCAGGCTCTAGAGTTACTGCAACATTAAGTGGTGGAACTGCTACAGTAGGAATAACATGGGATTCTAATCAAATTGCAACCATCAATGATTACGGCGGAACATTGGCCTCAGGAACAAAGGTTGATGGAGGATCTGTTGCTGTATATGGCATTGTTACTAACAATGTAGATCCTATAAAATTCCATGTAGGTGCTAACGAAGGACAAATTATCACTTTAGGATTTGAAAGTATGAAATCTGATGATTTAGGAATTACTACATCTATAAAAATAGATTCACAATCTGATGCTGAATTTGCTATAAGTGCTATTGATGCTGCTGTATATAGAGTATCTGCATTTAGAGCGAAATTAGGTGCTTCTCAGAACAGATTAGAACATACAATTAAAAACTTAGGTGTTGCACAAGAAAACTTAACTGCTGCTGAAAGTCGTATTAGAGATGCTGATATGGCAAAAGAAATGGCAGAATTCACTAAACAACAAATACTTATGCAATCTGGTACTGCTATGTTGGCTCAAGCTAATCAATTACCACAACAAGTTACACAACTTTTAAGATAATAAAAAATACTCCAGTTCAACAACTGGAGTATTTTTTATTCACTAGACTTCAAAATTTTTTCTACATTTATTACTAAAAATATTTCTCCAGATAAAGAAAACACTTCATCAACAAAATAAAATTCTTTTAATTCTTCACCTGGAGTACTTAAAGATCCGCTATCAACCGAAACGACATCTACCTCATTTGAAAAAAAACCATATCTTTTATTTTCATAATTAAAGCTTATAATATACATTTTTTCTTCTTTATAATTTTGATATTCGTCTTTTAATATTCTTTTTAAATCAATAAGTGTTATTGGTTGATTATCATTATTTATTACTCCTATAATATATTCAGGCGTATTAGGTAATTCTCTTTTTTCAGTAGAACTTATTATTTCCTTTACAATATTTGCTTTTAATGCATATAAAATATTATCCACTTTAAAAACAACATAATGATTTATTTTTTCCTTTAAAAGGAGTTGTTTTTTTAAGTTCTCAAATGGATTCTTCTTCATCAAATTCACTTCCTGTTTCTTCTTTCTTTTCAATTTCTTCTAATTTTTTAAATATCTCTTCTAAATTTTTAGGTCCTTTTTTTGTAGAAAACATCTTTTTTAACTCATCATATTCCTTTTCTATATTTCGAAATTTTATCACAATATTATCCATTATACTTTTATTTTTGCTTATAATTATCTTTAACAAATTAAGAGCATTTTTTATTTGAGCTGATGAAATTGAATATTCTTTAATAAAGTTTTCAATATCATTATAATTTGTAGTAACTTTCCTTATTTCAGATATATTTAAGTCCATTGTTTTAAATAACTCATTCAAAATGTTTTTATAATCATTTAAATTTTCTATTATTTGAGAAATTTGAGAATATGTTTTTGTATTATATTCCTTCAAAACATATGACATATCTCTCATATCAGAAGCAATGACAGCAAAAGAAATAGATCCCTTTTCTTTTGCTGCTTCTAAAGCTGCATTTAAAGATAATATTTCCGCTCTAAAAGATAGATCACTTACCTTTTCTGAGATTTCTGTTATTTTTGAAATTAAATCATTGAAATATGGTATTTTTGATTTAGATTTTAATAGTTCATGCCTTAAATTTTCAAGTTCATTATCATATAACGATAATTTTGATTTAAAATTTTCTGAGATTTTCTGAGAATCGTTTACAGACTGAGAAATTGCCTCAACTGTTTTAGCGAGTTTTTCTACTGTTTCATTTTCCTCATTTATTCGTGAAATCTCTTCTGCTATCAATTCACTTGTTGTTTTGATATTATTTTCTAACTTAATTATTTGCTGTGAAAAAGAGTTAAAATTTTCTTTCAAGTTCATAGCAGTTAATTGTAAATTATCAGAAAAATCTATAAACATAGGTTCTTTTATTGATAACTCAATATTTCCAAAACTCATTTCATTGAATTTTTTCAATTCATTTTTCATAACTTCCAAAGTCTTATAGAATTTCTTCCTGAAAATAATATTATTAAATAGTATTTCAAAAATTATTAAAACTATTAATACTCCTAACCCTAATAAGTAATATTTTATAAAATTAGGTGCTATTAACGCTTTTTCAATATAAAAACCTATTTTCCAATTAATTGAATCAATATCACTTAAAAATAATAAAAATTCACTTTTATCTTTTTTTATTTCTAAAAAACCTTCAGAATTATTTAAATCTCTTATAACATTTTCTCTGAAATTTTTTGCAAAAGTACCTGAATTTATGCTACCATCACTATTTATACTAAAATAACTCCCTAAGCTATCTATAAAGAAAATTTCTCCTTGATTTTTAAATTTAAAATTATTAGAAGATAAAAATATATTTTTTAAGTTCAAAGCTCCTCCGAAAATATACTTTTTATCTTTTTCATAATATTCTACCACTAAAATAATAGATGTATCTCCAGAAATTTTTGATATAAATATATCGCTAATAGCCCATTTCTTATTATTTGTAAATATTTCTTGAAAATATCTATATCTAGAAATATTTGTAAAAATATTAGAACTTGAAATACTTTCTCCATCTGAATTTGCCACAAAAAATTCTTCAAATTCAGGATAATCTTTCAATTTCTTTTTTAAGTATTGTAATACTATGCTTGTATCAGTAGCACTATATGAAAAATTTTTGGGAATACTTTTCAACTTTACTATTTCATTTTCAAAATAAAGTGATAGGTATTTCCCTTTTTCATTTAAGCTATTCATTATCGTTTCTGAAACAGGATCAAAAATATTTTTTCCTAAATTATATTGAAAAAAGAAAATTAAACCAAATATAGATATAGCAAATAATATTATTGACAAAAAATTTAATAAACCTTTCAATGATATTTTTGACATTTTCATCTCCCCTATCCTAAAATTATATTATCTATCAAACGAGCTTTGCCAACAAAAGCAGCTACAGCAACTAGTACTTTATTTTTTATTTCTTTTACACTTTCCAAATTATATTCATCCACGATTTCAATATAATCTATTTTTACTAAAGGATTATTTTCAAATATTTTTCTCATTTCACATTTTATTTTTTCAGAATCTCTTTCTCCAGATTCATATAATTCCTTTGCTTTTTTTAATGATTTATTTAAAGCTAGCGCCTGAATTCTCTCTTCACTTGATAAATAAATATTCCTTGAACTCATTGCTAAACCATCATCTTCCCTTATAATTGGCATTTCCACCATTTCCACATCCATATTTAAGTCATTAACCATTTTTCTTAAAACCCTGAATTGTTGCGCATCTTTCTGTCCAAAATATGCTCTTGAAGGTCGTACAATATTAAATAATTTCGAAACTATTGTAGTAACCCCTCTAAAATGACCTGGTCTAGACTTACCGCAAAGTACTCTAGTTAGTTTAATTTCCTCTACATATGTAGAATAGCCTCCAGGATACATTTCATCAACCGAAGGATTAAAAACATAATCAACGTCAAATGGTTTTAACAATTCCATATCTCTATTTAAATTTCTGGGATATCTATCAAAATCTTCATTTGGACCAAATTGCGTAGGATTAACAAAAATACTCACTACTACAATATCATTATCCTTTCTTGCTTGTTCAACTAAAGACAAATGCCCTTTGTGTAAATATCCCATTGTTGGTACAAAACCTATTGTTTTTCCGTTTATTATTAATTCATTTCTAATTCTTTTCATATCAGAAATTGTTTTTATTAATTTCATATTATCCCTCCATTTCATTTTCTAAAAGAATTTTACCACACATTCAATAATTTTCAAAAAGGGAATATTTTTTATAATTACTATTAAAATATTGAATTTTTATTATTTAATAGTGTATAATTAATTATGAATGCTATATATTATATAGAAAAACACGAAATCACATTTTTAAAAAGGGGGGTACAGTAAAATGTATAAAGTTTTTGCAAAAGTTTTCATTGTAGTATCTTTACTCATGTTTTCTTTTTCAATTGTTAGTTGTAGTGCCCAACAAGAAAACACGCTACAAGAGGTCGTCCCTGTTACACCAGAAATTGGAAATAGTGTTGAAGAAATGCCATCGATTGTATCTAAGCCTGCAGAAGAATCTAATATTGTAAAGGTAACTTTTAAGGTCCATTTACCTGAAAACACTCCAGAAAACGAAAATATATATATAGTTGGTTCATTCAATGATTGGAATCCAGGTGATGAAAATTATGTTTTAGAAAAATCTGGAAATATAGGAATAGTATCTTTGGAATTAGAGAAAGGCACTGAAATTGAATATAAATATACTAGAGGTAATTGGGGAACCGTGGAAAAAGATAAAGATGGTGGTGAAATAGCTAATAGAAAAGCTATTGCCGACGAAAACAAAACTATAGAAGATATCGTAGAAAGTTGGGCTGACATACCTGCAGAAATAAAAACAAAAGCTCAGCCTGGAGAAAAAGCAGTAATAACCTTTGAAGTAACTATTCCTGAAAACACTCCAGAGAATGATGATATTTATATAGTTGGAAATTTCAATAATTGGGATCCTGGACAATTAGTAATGAACAGGAATGGATTAAAAGCTACTTTCCAACTAGAAACGGAAGTTGGAAAAAGATTAGAATATAAATATACTAGAGGTAATTGGGATACGGTTGAAAAAGATGAAAAAGGAGAAGAAATTCCTAATAGAGTTTTAATAGTAGAAGATATAAATCAAATTCAAAAAGATACTGTTGCTTCTTGGAGAGATATTCCATATGAAGCATCTGCCGAAGAAACTTCAAGTATATCTGAAATTAAAGAAGTTACAGATAAAAACATTGAAAGCTTTTTATCAAAATTACCTAAAGGTGATGACAATAAAGAACCGCTAAAAGTAGCTATTGTATGGCATCATCATCAACCTTCCTATAAAATTCCTGGTGATTTAAATGCAGAAATGCCCTGGGTTAGAGCTCATGCAATAAATGACTATCCTTATATGGCAGATTTAGTTGAAAATTATTTAACATCTGGCAGTGTTACATTCAATATAACTCCTGTATTATTAATGCAATTAATGGATTATGTTAATAAAGGTGCTAAAGATAAATATTTAGAACTTTCCTTAAAAGATAATTTGACAGATGAAGAAAAAGAATTTGTCAAATGGCATTTCTTTGATATAAATCCACAATTCATTGATTCTCATCCTAGATATGTTGAATTAAGAGAGAAAAGGGATAACAATGAAAAATTTATAGAGCAAGATTGGTTGGATTTAAAAGTAGCATGGAATTTATATTGGATAAATATTGAATATATAAACAAAGATGCTAAATTAAAAGAATTAGCTGAAAAAGATGGAAATTATACTAAAGAAGATTTGGAATATGTAATTAATAAACATTATGAATTAATGTCACAAATTGTTGAAAAATATAAAAAGTTATGGAATGAAGGAAAAATTGAACTAACAACAACGCCATACTATCACCCTATATTACCATTACTAGTTGATATGGGTTGGCCAGAAGATGCCAAAGCACAAATTAAAAGGGGATTAGAATATTTTACTAAAATATTTGAGAGAAAACCCGTAGGAATGTGGCCATCCGAGCAAGCAGTTAGTTCACCACTTGTTCCAATGTTTGCTGATAATGGGATAAAATGGATAATTACAGATAAGCAAATTTTACAAAAAGCTGGAATAAACACCGGAGATCCTCATCAATTATACAAACCATATAGAGTTACTATAGATGGAAAAAGCGTTGTTGTATTTTTCAGAGATACAGACTTATCAGATAGAATAGGTTTTAAATATTCTAATATGTCAAAAGAAGGAGCCGTAAAAGATTTCCTTACTACACTACACAATATACAAAAAATAAATGATGAAGGCAATATGATTGTAACTATAGCACTTGATGGCGAAAATGCTTGGGAACATTATCCAAATAACGGTAATGATTTTAGAAAATTGTTTTATCAAGCTTTATCGAATGATCCTTATATTGAATTAGTTACTCCTGATGAATATATAGAAAATTATGGTGTAACAAATGAAATAAAAACATTACCAAAAGGTTCATGGGTTGGTGGTAGTTTAGATACATGGTATGGGGAAAAAGAAGAAAATGAAGCATGGGAAAGATTAGCTGAAGCCAGAAATATATTAATGAAAAACAAAGATAAATTATCATCAACTGAATTTAAAGAAGCTTTAGATATATTATATGCTGCAGAAGGTAGCGATTGGTTCTGGTGGTATGGCGCTGACCAAGATGCTGGAAATAATGAAGTTTTATTTGATATGCATTTTAAAAAATTATTAATTCAATTATATAGAATGTCTAAAATACCTGAAGACAAAATTCCAGGTTATCTATTTATAGCAAATAAAAAACCAACAACAGCAACTCAAGGAAATATTGGTAAAGTTGAAATAACTTTAGATGGGGAAATTGATAATAATGAAATGGCTAAAAGTGGATATTTTGCTGATGATGACTCTGGCGTAATGTATAAAGAAGGAGACTTAATTTCTGGATTTTATGTAGGAAGAGATAATTCGAATATATACGTTGCTGTGGAACTAAAAAAATCTGTAGATGAACTAGCTGGAGAGCCGTATAAATTAGAAATATATACAGATATGCCTAATCCAAAAAAATTAAATACAAGAACCGCTTATTCAAAAACCGGCGAAGAAATTACAGATTTAGGTTTTGCTCTTGCAAAAAGGTTTAGCTTTAATCTTCAAAAATATCCGGATATGAGTGATCTATATTACTATAATGCTAGTGGAACAGAAAGATGGATGATTGCTGGTAAAGCTCCTGGATATATTGCCTCAAAAGGAAATATTGTTGAATTTAAAATTCCATTTGATTTAATTGGGATAAAGAGTGGAGATGAATTTAACTTAGCTGTTGTAATGGCTTATACAGAAAAAAACAATTCTGGAGATGTTGATTTTGCCCCAAATTCCGGTCCTGTTCATATAATGATACCTAAAGAAATTGGAGGAAAACTTATTAAAACTTTTGAAGATCCTATTGGAGATGAAGATGGTCCAGGTGGATATACTTATCCAAAAGATGGCGCTTTTGAACCATTTAAAGGCTTATGGGATATTGAATGGGTTAAAGTATATGATGCTGATGATTCTATTGTATTTAAATTTAAATTTGGAGAAATGACAAATCCTTGGGGAGCACCTAAGGGGTTCTCTCATCAATTAATAAATATTTATCTCGATACTAAAGATGGTGGATTGACAAAAACTTATAAAGAAGGCGCAAGGGTCCAATTTGATGAAAATCACCCATGGGATTATTTTGTTAAAGTAGCGGGATGGCCAAGTTATGGTCAATTACTTGCTACATCTGATGGCCAAGAATTACCTGAAGGAGTCCAAGTAGAAGCCGATCCTGGAGAAAAAATAATTACTGTAATAATAATGAAAAAATTTATTGAGTTAAATAGCAAAATATACGCTTACTTTATGGTTGGTTCTCAAGATGGATACGGAGCTGATCATTATAGAGCAGTTACTCCAGAAAATTCTCAATGGACATTAGGAGGATACCCTTCAGACGCAGGTGATTATGGACCTTATGTTCTTGATATAATTGTACCAGATGGATATGATCAACATTCTGTATTATCAAGTTATAATGCTTCAAAAGAGAAATATGCAACATTAGTTCCAGTAGAAATAAATTTCTAAAAATACCCCGGTTATGCCGGGGTATTTTTTAATTTAATTTTTATCAATTGAATGTAATAAGTGCTATACAATTTAGTAAAATATATATTTAAATACTAGAGATTAGTTTATAAAACTAAATTTAAAAATTTTTATATTTTATACAAAAATTTTGAACCTAATAAAAATTTTTCCGTCATAATTAACGGAAATCAATGAAAAGAAAAAATTTATGAAAAGGAGGGGATATCATGAGTGAAATCAAAAAATATGAAAGAGGAAATTTCTTTGAACCATTTGAAACATTAAAAAGAGAAATTGAAAGACTATTTGATGACTTTGGAACTCTTGATATCTTCGAAAATTCAAGAAGTTATACAATGCCTAATCTAGATATTTATGAAACAGAAAAAGATATTGTTATTGAAGCAGACGTTCCAGGGTATGATAAAAAAGATATAAATATTAGATTAGATGATGATATTTTAACAATTTCAGCAGAAAAGAAAGATGATAAAGAAGAAAAAGGAAAAAATTACATTAAACGCGAAAGATACTTTGGGAAATTTGAAAGATCCATTAGATTACCAGATTATATCGACTTTGAAAAAATTAAAGCTAAATTTAAAGATGGCGTTTTAAAAGTAGAAATACCAAAACTTCCTGAAAAAGCTAAGAAATTTAAGCAAATTAATATTGATTAAAAAAAACAAACTCAAAAAAGCCTTTTGCAACATAAAGTTGCGAAAGGCTTTTTTTATAATGACATAATTTCTTTACATTTAAACTTGACAAAAATTATCTAATTTGGTAGAATGTATATATGACAATTTTTGTTCGATTTAGTTGTGCATTTTTTAACAAGGAGGGTTTCTATGAATAAAAAAAATTTGTTTGATAATATCTTAGAGATAGTTGGAAATACGCCTGCTCTGCGATTAAAAAAAGTCGAATCCTATTTTAACTTAGATAATGAAGTATACGCAAAAATAGAATATATGAATCCTGGCGGAAGTATAAAAGATAGGATGGGTATTTATTTATTGAAAATGGCAGAAAAAAATCAACTTATAAATAAAGACACAATAATTATAGAACCAACTTCTGGTAACACAGGTGTCGGACTTGCATTATATAGCTCAATAAATGGTAACAAATTAATATTTACTATGCCATCTAAAATTAGCAAAGAAAAAGAATTACTCTTGAAAGCTTATGGTGCTTTTGTTGTAAGAACACCCACTAATGTAAAACCAGATGCTCCAAATTCATACTATAGTGTTTCAAAAATAATTGCAAAATTAATTTGGAAAAAGAATAAAAAACTAACTATCACTGAAATCAATGAAATTGTAATATATGTTCAAAATCTAGTTGACACAAATAATTTAGAAAAATTAAATAATATTTTAAAGGATGATATAAAAGAAAATTTACTTGCTTATATACCCAATCAATATTTTAACAAATATAACCCTGAATCTCACTATATATCTACTGCTAAGGAAATTTGGTCTCAATTTGATGGAAGTTTAGATTATATTTTTGTAGGTATTGGAACCGGAGGAACCATTACAGGTATTTCAAAATTTTTCAAAGAAAGAAAAGATACTAAAGTAATCGGAGTAGATCCAGCAGGTTCTATATATTATTTAATAAAAAATGGAATGAAACTAGAAAAAGCTATTGAAAAAACCCATACTTATAAAGTTGAAGGAATAGGAGAAGACATATTGCCTGAAACAATTGATTTGAATTTAATCGATGATATTTCTGTTGTAAATGATCAGGAATCTTTCTCAATGACTCGATTCTTAGCTAAAAAAGAGGGAATATTGGTAGGCGGATCATCAGGAGCTGCTTTAATAGGTGCTATTAAATACATCAAAAAAAATAATATAAAAAGAAAGAAGATTTTAGTAATATTCCCAGATAGCGGTAGAGGATATTTAAATAAAATCTTTAATAATCAATGGCTTATTGAAAATAATTTTGAAATTGATGATGAAAAAATTTTGGAGGTGTTAAAGTGAAATTTACAACAAAATCAATCCATATCGGAGAAGTTTCATTTGAAAATCAATACGGTGATGCTATTTGTCCTATACATTTATCTACAACTTTTGCCAAAACAAATTTATATGATGTGGAAAAAGGATATGTATATTCAAGAAGTGGAAACCCTACAAGAGATAGCTTAGAAAAAAAATTAGCATCTTTAGAAAATGCAAAATATGGTTTAGCTTTTTCTTCTGGACTTGCTGCAGAAACAACAATAATATTGTCATTATTAAATAAAGGAGATCATATTCTTGCATTTGATGATTTATATGGAGGTACAAAAAGGTTATTTACTAATGT
This sequence comes from Marinitoga arctica, assembly GCF_054657315.1. Lineage (NCBI taxonomy): Bacteria > Thermotogati > Thermotogota > Thermotogae > Petrotogales > Petrotogaceae > Marinitoga > Marinitoga arctica. The sequence goes on from NZ_BAAHYY010000031.1 coordinate 26,038, forward strand.
TTTAAATCGTTTTGGTATTGAAGTGAGTTATATTGATTTCAGAAACATTGAACTGATAAAAAAATCAATTAAAAAAAATACTAAAATTATATGGATAGAAACACCGACAAATCCCCTTTTAAAAATTGCTGATATAAAAAAAATCTCTGATATATCTAAAATTAATAATATTATTTCTGTAGTAGATAATACTTTTGCCAGCCCTTACTTTCAGAATCCGTTAGATCTTGGTGCCAATATTGTTGTTCACAGCATTACCAAATACATAAACGGACATTCTGATGTAATCGGTGGAGCTTTAATGTTAAATGATGATATTTTATATGATAAACTAAAATATCATCAAAATTCTGTAGGTTCGATTTTATCGCCTTTTAATTCATGGTTAGTAATGAGAGGAATTAAAACACTTGCTTTAAGAATGGAGAGGCATGAAAAAAATGCAATGACTATTGCAAAATACTTAGAATCTCATCCATATGTTTTAAAAGTTTATTATCCCGGACTCAAATCTCATCCTCAACACGAATTAGCTATAAAACAAATGCATGGATTCAGTGGAATGTTATCTTTTGAAATAAAAGGTAGTTTAGATGAAGCAAAAAAATTTGTTGAAAATTTAAGTTTGTTTTCTTTAGCAGAAAGTTTAGGTGGTGTTGAATCTTTAATAGAAATACCTGCATTAATGACACATTCATCTATTCCAAAAGAAGAAAGAATCAAAACCGGAATTACAGATTCATTAATTCGAGTTTCTATTGGAATAGAGGATGTTGAAGATTTAATAACTGATTTAGAAAAAGGCTTTAAGGCGGTGATATAATGGATTTATCTGATACAAAAAATATTTTAAAAAAAATGGGTTATTCAAATTCTGAGATAATTAAATTTTCAGAACAAATTGAACATTTTGAAATAGAAGCACCCAATAGAGATAACATTGTAAAATCATACTTAAACGAAAAATGTATTAATTTAATAGTCGAAGAAATATTAAACGAGATAGATGATGAAGTTATGTTATTAGATGTTGCTGCTGGTTCAGGTTTTTTTACAGAAAAAATTATTGAAAAACAAAAAAAAATAAAGCCATATGCCATTGACATAACTCCTAGTATGTTAGATATTTTAAAAAATAAAAACATAAATTCTATTTGGGGTATCGCTGAAAGAATTTCAGATTCCATATCTTTTTTTAATGAATACTATAATCTTGACTATCCTATTAAATATGATTTTATTATGTCAACTCTTGCTTTTCATCATTTTACAGATCCTAAAAAAGTTCTTAAAAGTATGCATGATGTAAAGAAAAAAAACGGAAAAATTGTCATTATTGATATTTTAAAACATGAATATAATGATATTTTAGATGATATGAAAGACACTCACTCTGGATTTTCAATTAATGAATTAAAAGAATTAAGTAATGATATTTTTAATACCATTAGCATTACACCATTAAATGCATACTGCGTAGTTGAAGATAAAAAAATATACTTATATAAAGCTATTTTCAAATAAAAATATAAAAATTTATAAAACAATTATGTAAGGGGTGAAAAAATTGAATTTAATAGAGTCAGGAAAAAAGAAAATAGAGTGGGTAAAACAACACATGAATGTATTAAATACATTGAAAGAAATGTATTTAGAAGAACAGCCCTTTAAAGGGATAAATATCTCTATGAGCATACAT
>NZ_BAAHYY010000032.1:0-27577 GCF_054657315.1 Marinitoga arctica
ATCTTTCTCTAATAATAATAGATTTTATTTCATCCTTATATATTTTAAATAACGAATTCTTATTTTTAAAAGTAAAGAAATCATCTTCGATTTTAATTAAATATCCTTTGAAAGTATAATTTTTTTTTAAAGTAAAAAACATTTTTTCTTTTTCTTTTTGAGTTAAAGTAAAATCTTTTATATTAGAAAGAGGGATTTTATTAATCTTTTTGTTAATTTTTAAAAAAAACAAATTATTAGTCATTGATATAAATTCACCATCAATATTTTCATTTTCTAATGTTCTTATTTTTATAGCATAAATATGAATGAAACTTATGAATATTACAAATAAAATTAACATTTTTTTCATAAAAATCACCCCTTTATTAATATATCAAACGTTCGATTAATATTATATCATAAAAAACAAATAACTATAACTTTCAGAATAAAAGATAATATCTAAAAAAGTAACTTTTTATATAAAAATACGTAACAAAAAAATTAAAATCCAAACCAAGTATAGAAGAATATTCTAACAATTAAAAATTTAACATAAAAATATAAAAAACTTGACAAAAAAAATAAAATATATTAAAATAGTAGTGAGTAAAAAAAATTCAGGGTTATATTAACCCTGAATTCTGGTGGGCTCGGGTGGATTCGAACCACCGACCTCCCGGTTATGAGCCGGAAGCTCTCACCAACTGAGCTACGAGCCCTAACAACTTAAGCGATTAGATTATAACATCTAATTTTATTTTTGTCAAGAGGTTTTTTTGAAGGGAGTGATAAAAAAATGAAAACATTAGATGTTGAAAGTAAAAAAAACTTTAATAATAGCGATCCAGTTAAAATAATATTAAACAAATATCCGAGAGTTTTGGTTTTGAAAGCAGTATTTGAAACACTAAAGGAAGGTCATAAGGTAACATTAATTGAATTGGAAAAAAAGATAGTTTTTTTATTAAATTATTCTTATAGTAGTAAATCAAAAAAACCCCATTAAAAAATTGGGGTTTTTTTATTTATATATTTAGACGATATTGTTTTTTAAAAAAAATATGATAAAATACTTTTGTAAAAAATTCGAAGGAGGAATAAAAATGAATTTTGAAGATTATATTAGAGATATTCCAAATTTTCCAAAGCCAGGTATTATATTTAAAGATATTACTCCATTATTAGCAACACCGGAAGCTTTTAAAGAAGTTATAGATACTATGGCAGAAAGAGTTAAAGATTTAAAATTTGATGCCATAATAGTTCCGGAAGCAAGAGGTTTTTTATTTGGTTCAGCTTTGGCTTATAAATTGGGGAAAAAATTAGTACCTGTAAGAAAACCAGGAAAGCTTCCTTATGATGTTGTTGAAGTATCTTATTCTCTTGAATATGGTGAAGCAAAAATACAAATGCATAAGGATGCGCTGAAAAAAGGAGAAAAAGTATTAATTGTTGATGATGTTTTAGCTACTGGAGGTACGATAAAAGCAATTGAAACTCTTGTTAATAATCTTGGAGCAGAAGTTGCAGGAATTTTATCTTTAATTGAATTAAGTTTTTTGAATCCAAGAGAAAAATTTGATAATAATATAAAAATTGAAAGTATATTAATATATTAGATTTATTTTTATGTATATTTATAAATATATTATTTGAGTGGAGGGGTATTATGAAAGGTATAAAGTTTGACTTTACTAATATGTTTTATCCTAATATTGAAAAAGGAATAAAATATGAAGAAATAAATGAATATAAGAATAAAATTGAAAATATAATATCTGAAATATTAGAAGAAGAACCAGGATTTTTAAAACTTCCTAAAAACACAAAATTTTTAGATAAGATACTAGATATTCAAGAATGGATACAATCTTTTGATAGTTTTGTGGTTTTGGGAATTGGAGGATCGGCGTTAGGTAATATAGCATTACAAACTACTTTAAATCCTTTAAATTATAATTATATGCCAAATAGAAAAACTCCTAAAATATTTATTGTGGATAATGTGGATCCAGATTTTGTTTCTTCTGTTTTAGATCAAATTGATCCACATACTACATTATTTAATGTTATTTCAAAATCAGGAACAACAGCTGAAGCTATGTCAAATTATCTGATTGCAAGGGGTATAATAGAAAGTTATGGTTTGGATCCTAAAAAACATATAATTTTTACAACTGATCCTAAAAATGGAATATTAAGAAAGATAGCAGAAGAGGAGGGAATAGAAACTCTCGACATACCTCAGGAGGTAGGAGGGAGGTTTAGTGTTTTAACTCCAGTGGGATTGCTTTCTGCTCTAGCAGGTGGTATAGACATAATAGACTTATTGAATGGTGCTAAATCAATGTTAGAAAGAGTTTCAAATAAAAATGTTTATGAAAATCCAGCTGCATTAAATGCTTTACTTCATTTTCTCTACTATAAAAAAGGATACAATATTTCTGTTATGATGCCATATTCAAATAAATTGTTATTATTAGCTGATTGGTATAGACAATTATGGGCAGAGAGTTTGGGGAAAAAATATGATATAAATGGTAAAATAGTAAAAGTTGGGCAAACACCTGTAAAAGCTTTAGGAGCTACCGATCAACATTCTCAAGTTCAATTATACAATGAAGGTCCTGATGATAAAATATTTACATTTATTAAATTAGAAAAATTTGAAAGAAATATAAAAATTCCAAAAGTTCATGAAGAATATTCAGAATTATCTTACTTAGGTGGAAAAACATTAGCTGATTTATTAAATACAGAATTATTTGGAACTGAATACGCTTTAACAGAACATGGAAAGCCGAATATGAAAGTTATATTTCCAGAAATAAATGCATTTAATATTGGTCAATTTTTCTTTATGTATGAGTTTCAAACAGCCATTATGGGAAAACTATTAAATATAAATGCATATGATCAGCCAGGGGTTGAACTAGGGAAAAAAGTTACATATGCTCTTATGGGAAGAGGAGGATATGAAGAATTTGCAAGAGAAGTTAAAGAAAAAACGCAAAAAAAGGAAAAGTTTATATTATGATTGTTATAGGGATAACAGGTTATGCAGGTAGTGGAAAAAGTGAAATAGCCAAGATTCTAAGGGATCTTGGCTATATTGTTCTAGATTTAGATAAAATAGGACATGAAATATTAAAATATAGTGAGATAAAGAGAAAGTTGAAAGAAGAATTTGGAGAAAAAATATTTGAGAATAATGAAGTAAATAGAAAAGAATTATCAAGAATAGTTTTTAATAATAAAGAAAAATTAGAAAAGTTAAATTCTATAATTCACCCTATGATAAAAAAAAGAGTATTAGAAATGATAGAAAATATAGAAACAGATATAATTTTTATAGATGGAGCACTAATAGAAAAAATAGGGTTATCAAATATATGTGATTATATAATTTTTATAAATGCTTCTGAGGAAATTAGATTAAAGAGATTAGTGGAATTTAGGAAAATTCCACTAGAAAAGGCAAATAATATCATTAAATCACAGAAAGATATAAAATACAAATATGATTTTAAAATTGATAATAATAAAGGATTAGCTAGTATTAAGAAGGAATTATTAAAGATTCTTAAAAAAATTTAATTTGATTTTATTTAATTATGTGTAGTATAATATAATGCTAATCAATCTAATTAGGAGGTGGGTTTAGGTGAAGAAGCTATTATTAGTATTTTTGTTATTATTTGTTGTGGTTTTTTCTTTTGGTGAAAAAATTAAGGTAGAATTTTGGCATGCTATGGGTGGGGGACATGGAAAAACATTGGAAGAATTAGTTGCAGCCTTTAACAGGGAAAATCCTTATATAGAAGTTGTTCCTGTTTACGTTGGTAATTATGGTGCATTATCAAGAAAATTATTAAGTACTGTAGTTGCATATAATGAAGGTACAAGAGAAAATTTACCAGTTTTAGCTCAAGCATATTCTAACTGGACATCAAAATATCTTCAAAGTGAAGGTGTTGTAGAACCATTAAACAAATTCATATTCGGTGATGCTGAATTTAAAAAAGTTTGGGAAAATCAAATATATCAAGTGTTTAAAGACATGTGTACATGGGGAGATACGGTTTATTCTATACCTTTTAACAAAAGTGTATACACAAATTATTATAATATAGACTTATTTGATTTATATGGAGTAGAGCCTCCAAAAACATTGGATGAATTATATGATGTAGCTTCAATGTTAACTGAAGATTTAGATGGAGACGGAACAATTGATCAATATGGTTTAGGTTATAGAACCACAGTAGATGATTTCCAAATCTTTTTATATGCTATGAATGGAAAAGTATTAGATTATGCTGGGAATGGGAAATGGAAAATAGTGTTAGATAAAGAAACAACTATAAAAACATTAAATTTTATGTATAAATTAAAAGCAGACGAAGTTGCATTTGTTCAAGGAGGATATTTAAACGATCCATTTGGAAATGGGCAAATTGCAATGTATATGGGAACAATAGCTGGAAAACCATATGTAGAAAAATCAATTCAAGGGAAATATGAATGGTCATGGGCACCATTGCCATCAGAAGATGGTGTTCCTCATTCACCTATAGCAGGAACAGATTTAATAATGTTTGCATGGGCATCAAATGAACAAAAACAAGCTGCATGGATGTTTATGAATTTCTTATTAGATAAAGTAAATCAAGCTTATTGGGCAGTAAATACAGGTTATGTCCCAGTTAGAAAAGATGTTGTGGAAACAGAACAATGGAAATCATATGTGGCAAATGATGAAAAACCAACTATTGCATTAAATTCTTTGAAAACAGCGGTTCCAGATCCAAAACCAGCAGCATGGTATGATATTAGAGGAGCTTTAGGAACAATTACAAGCGATTTTTTATATGACAAAATTACAGCAGAAGAAGCTTATAATAGAATGATTGAAGAATTAAAAAATCTATTAATGGAAAATGATGAATATGCAGAATAATTTTTAGATAAGTTAGCGAGGTGTTTAACACCTCGCTTTTTTATTTAAAATAAAAATAAAAGTTACAAAAAAATAACTATTTAAATATATCAGGTGATTTGACAATTAGATAAATTGATGATATAATTTGATTATAAAATGATAAAAAGGAGGTTAATTTTTATGGCTAGACGGCCAAACCCAACATTAAGAGCAAAAAGAAAAGAAAATTTAATGGATTCTATTATAAAAATAATTACAGAAGAATCAATAGCTGAAGCTACAACAAGACATATTTCAGAAATGGCAAATCTAACTATAGCCTCATTACATTATTATTTTGGATCTAAAGATGGAGCTCTTGTTGCTACTGGTGAAAGTATTTTAGAAGATTGGATAAGCGAAATATTTAAAAAAAGGACAATGACTGCTGAAGAAAAAATAAGAAAAATATTTGATCCACCTAAATACATGAGAGCTTTCTCTCAAATTATTACTTATCCTTATAGACAAAAAGAAGTATCAAGAAAAGCTAGATTGCTTGATATGAATTTTACTAAGGTAATAAAAGAATTTTTAGAAATTCATGAGATTGGTATGGATGATATGGATAAGAATGCTGAGGTTATAAAAACATTTTTGATAGGATTAAGTTTTAAAATTGCAGTAAATCCTGATGTAATTGATAATGAGTTATCAAGTTTAAAGAACTTTTTCAATAAAAAAGAAGAATTACCGGATATTAAAGGATTTTAATATATAAAAAAATGAGGAAATTATTCCTCATTTTTTTATAAATAGTAGTATTACAAGAATATTTAGATTTAATCAAATGTAATTATATCTTATCTATATTTTTTACTTTTTAAAAATTGAAGATTTTATTATACAATACAACTAATGATTTTTTTAAAAAAGACGATATAATTTAATATTTTAATGCATGTTATTGGATTAAAATATTAATATATATTTACACGAGAGGTGAGTATATGTTTTTATATTTATTACCTGCAGTTTTTTTTTGGGTGGTCATTAGGTGCAAATGATGCAGCTAATATATTTGGGACAGCTGTTTCAAATAAAATTGTTAAATATAGAATTGCAACTATAATTTCAGCAGTTTTTATTTTAATTGGAGCTATTTTAGGAGGAGCAAAAGGGATAGAAACTATAAGTAATGTAACTGCTCAAAGTTTATTATCAGGTTCTATATCTGTATTGTCTGCAGCTATTACAATGACAGTAATGACTTATTTTGGAGTTCCTGTATCTTCATCTCAAGCTATTGTTGGTTCAATAATGGCGGTTGGCTTAATAGAAGGTGGAGTTAAATGGTCAATTATATTTAAATTAATTCTTGCTTGGGTTGGTACACCAATAGGAGGAGCAATTTTTGGTTTTTTATCCTATAAGATATTATCTATTCCTTTTAATAAGATAAAATCAATCTATATTAAAGAACGAACTGTCCAAATTGCAACTTTAATCATTGGTGCTTATGGTTCTTATTCTTTGGGTGCAAATAATGTTGCAAATATTACAGGAGTATTTGCAAGTTCTATAGGAGTAGAAATGGCAGCATTGGTAGGAGGATTGGCAATAGCATTTGGGGTATTGACATATAGTTATAAGGTTATGATGACTGTGGGAGTGCAAATAATAGAATTAGATTATTTTTCGGCTGCAATAGCTGTATTAGGTGAATCAATTACTGTTTGGATATATGCAATATTAGGAATTCCAGTTTCAACATCTCAAGCGATAGTAGGGGCCGTAATTGGTGCAGGATATGCAAGAGGTTCAAGGTTAGCAAATAAAAAGGTATTGTTAAAAATTTTAAGTGCATGGGTAAATACACCAATTTCCGCTGGTTTAATAACAGCATTAATATATCTTATATTAAAAGGAATTTTTAAAATAAGTATATAACTGGAGGTGTTCATATGGGTTTATTTTTTGGAAAAAAGGAGAAAAAAATAATAGATTTATTTAATGAACATTTAGATGCGGTGGACAACACAATTGAAACACTAGTTAAATTAATAAAAAATCTTGATGGAAATTTAGAAGAAATTAAGAAATTATCAGATGAAGTAAGAAATGCGGAAACTGTAGCAGACCAAATTAGAAGACAAGCAGAAGAAGAAATGTATTCAGGTGCATTTTTGCCCAATTTTAGGGGTGATTTACTTGGAACTATTGAGTCAATTGATAGAATAGCAAATAAAGCTGAAAGTGTTGCCGATGAAATTGAATTACAAAGTTTAATTGTACCTAAAGATATTTTCTTAGATTTGCAAGAATTGGTTGAAAAATCATGGTTTACATATAAGGCAGTTAAAGAAGCAGCAAAAGAGATGTTTGAAGATTTTGAGAAGGCAAATGAAATGATATTAAAGACAGAAAATTATGAACATGAAACAGATATAATCGAAAGGAATACTATTAGAAAAATTTTTTCTTTAGAAATTTCACTTGCAGAAAAAATACAATTAAAAAAACTTGTTCACAGAATAGCAGATATTTCTGATACATCAGAAGATGTTTCGGATAGAATTCAAATTATTATATATAAAAGAAAAGTATAGCTTCGCGAGAAGCTATACTTTTTTTATTATTTAATTAATATTTATCACAACATGATATTCAAAGGATGTGTGATTTGACCAGTTGTATATTACTAATTCTAAAAGATATTTCCCTGGTGAATCAAAGATATTTGATGGTATAGTATAAACTTCATTATTTATTGAAAAATATGGTGTATTAGAATCATAATTATCAGCAATTCTTATTCTATTATCCCATTCAAACTCTTCAAGAATATTATTATATTTAAAAACATTTATTTCAGCTCCCTCGTATGGAAGAGTTAAATTTATTAAATTCCACTGAAGTGTTATGTCATTTCCTAAACTAAAAGTTTCATCATTTAGAGGGGAAATAACCTCAAATGTATTCTGTGGATATAATTCTCCTAAATACATTATTTGAGAGTCAACCATTTCATTATTAAAGTTATAAACTTTAATAGTATAATTGCTATTTCCGTATAAATTTTTATCTTCTGGATTAAAATATACTTCTTTATAATAATAAGTATCTTCTATATTTTCCAAATAGGTTAATTCTTCATTATCCTTTTCTATAATAACATAATTTATATTTTCTGGATTTAAAATTTGAGCATCGAATCTTAATGCTAAAACTGGAGAAGCATTCCCGGTTTCATTTGGAATTGGAACTCGTGTAATTCCTTCTATTTCGTATTCAACGATTTCAGGATTTGGGTTTTGATAAAAGTTTATTTCTAAAGGATTTGATAATCCACTTATTAAGCCATTAAAATGCGGATCTGGGAAATTTAAAATTATTTTTTCAATTTCTGTTGATTGAAAATCAACTGTACCCTCTATTGTAATATCTGGTAAATAATTATTTAAGCTAGTATAGTTTGAAAGATTTTCAAAAAATACTGCAGGATATAATATAATTGAATTAGCTATAGGCATTGGATAATTTATATCTGTTATTGATAAATTTGTAATATTTTGATCAAATAGTTTCCAAATTGAAAATGACTCCATTGGTCCAGATGAAATATCATGATCTTGATATAAATAATCCATTATGAAATCCTGTAAACTATAATTTATAGAATCTTTTAAAGAAAGTATAGAATTTTGAATAGATGCAACGCTTGTTTCAAATGAATTATCTCTTGCATTTAACATATCCCCTAAAATATTATCTATTAATTCTTCACTAGTAATAATATAATCATCAGCCAAATTATAAAATAACTCCATGAATGAAGCTTCTGGTGATTCAGAGGATAAAATATTAACAAGTGTTGCAGATGGTGTAGTTAGATTATATAATAATAAGAATTTACTTTGGGCATAAATATTATCAAAGATGAAAGATAGTATAGAGATAATTCCTTCATCAATAACTAAATAATCATTTTCATCAAATATTGGAGTGTAGTTCAATATCAAATCACTATTTATCAATTGTTCTATTAAATCCCAATCAAGAATAGCATCACCAGGTGTATTTTTATCAATACCAATAAATTCAATATTTTCAATATTTGTAAAATTATTTAATATTAGATCTGTATATAATCCTAAACTCTTTCTTTGAGGTTCAGGTTCATCAATATAAGTTACAGTTGCTTCAATATGTAGTTCTGTGTCATTATTAATTATTCCATCACCATTCCAGTCAAAATCATTTATTTCCCATTTGAAATTTACATCAAGATAATCGTCTAGTTTTAAATTTTTGGAATAATTACCTATTTTTTCTATTAAATTTATTATAGAGGTTTCAAGAGAGTCTGGCATATTAATTATATTTGTAATTAATTCTAAGATATCTTCGTTTTCTAAAGATAAGAGTATTGAATTTATAAAATTACTATGATTATCTAAAATAGACATAATTTCATCATCTAATGAGAAGAGGTTTAAAAATACATAGGCGATATTTCTATAAATTTCTGTTGAGATATCGGAGATATTAGTATTTGAGTTTAAAGTTATTATTTCAGGTGTGGGAATTAACGAAATATCATAACCAAAATTAGCAGTGAAAATTGAGAAATCTATTATATTAACCTTTTGATCTTCTAATTTATAATCATAAATATTAGCCCACATATCTTTTTTAACAATGTTTAATGCTGGACCTATATCAAATCTTGCAAATTCAGGAGGAACATTTTCTTGCTGTGAATCCATTCCATAATAGTATATAAATGAAGCAAAGTCTGTTAAACCAATTTTTCCATCTAAATTGAAATCTCCAAGTAATCCACCCCGTTTCCAATTATAAGGATTCCATTCTTCAAAATCTTTATTTATAGATATCCTTGAGAAATAATCAACTTTTTCTATTGTGAAATTTTTTGAATGGATTTTTAAAAGTGTATCACCAATTTCTGCAATCTTAGAAGTGGAAATAGCCACAAGTAATTTTCCATCTTTTTCTTTTATAATACTCATAAAAGATGGTGGAATTTCAATTTTATCTGGAGTAATATCATTGATTAAAAATTCAAAAGAATCTGCTTCAATTTTTGATTTTATAACAGAAATATTTTCAAAGTATTCAATATTGATAATATTTGCTACATTATTATCTAAGTTGTTTTTTAAATTATCATTTTTTCTTACACATCCTAATAATATTAATGTTATTATTGCTATTACTATTATTAATAATTTATAATTTTTCATTCAAAAATCCCCCCTTTACTCTGAATCTATTATTTCTAAGTTGTTTTCAACTTCAATTCTAATAGGTGTGGTATCGTCTTTGAATAGCACAAAACTATCAATAATATAAATAAAAGTATTAGTAAAAAATCCTTTTTTGTTTATTTCAAATTCTGCAATTTCTGTATTGGATAAATCAAAACTTGAATCTGAGTATATAGAAATGATAATCTCCATATATTCCTCATTGTTCCAATTATCTGATTTAATAGATGATTTAATAAAACCATTACTAGAACCTATTTTTAAAGAACTGGAATCAATAGATATTAGCTCTGGATCAACCTTTAAATGAATCTCTAAACCTTTCACATCATTTATATTATTTCCTTTTGTCATAATAGAAAAGGTAGCAGTGTCAGTTAAATTAATTTGTTCTGTATTAAATCTAACAAAATTATTATATAGAGTGTTATCATACATAAATGATTTTACAGGTGAAATTATTATATTGTTTCCATCATCAGCTATTATAGCATAGTAATAAATACCGTCATTTTGTTGTCCATTAAATAATTTCCATAATTCTATTTCTATAATATCACCAGAAGTACCAGTTATATTATGTTCAAAAATATTGGGTTTTGTATATACTTCCCCCCAATCATTCATTATTAAAACATAATACTTTATCAGAGAATTTGATAAACTTGTTGCACTAAATGAAATTATATCTAAAGGAGTAGATCTTTCCAAATTAGAAGGTCCATTAACCTCTAGCTCTAAATTATTATTTTTTAAAATATTAAAACTTCTTATAGGTGATATATAATTTTTGCTGTATTCAAGATCATTTGTTTCAACTAACCATAAATAAATTCCATCTTTTAATTCAAGATTATAGTAATTATTTTGAGTATAATCGAAATTCTCAATATAATTATATGAGCTTTCGATGAATTTTTTTGCAGATGTAAGTCGGAAGGAATAATCATAAATGTTATTGATATTTTCCCATGAAAAAGTTAGACTTGTATATGGTTCAGTAGAAATAAATATTTCACCGTTTAGAGGATTGTATAGATTTATTATATATTGTTCTTTTCCAAAGTCTTCCATATTAATAGTAAATGTTGAATCTAGCCCATCTATTAAACCTTTAAATGTAGGATCAGGTAATTCGAATAAAATTTTTGTCGAGTCATAAGTAGAAATAAGAGAAATATCTGGTAGGAATAAATTTAAATCCGAAAATTCTGAAGGATTATCAAAAAATATACCCGGATGTAAATTTAAATATTGATTATATCCAATAGATATTTTAACACTTTCTGATGGATTATTAATAAGATTAGACAAAAATTCCATTTCTTTTAAAAATTCCATTGAATCATTAAATATGTAATCTGGGACAGGAGGCTTTTCACCAGATGTAAAATCATGAGGTATTTTGATATAATCCATAATTTTATCTTCAAAAATTGTTTTAATCAGGTCATGGAGAGATAATATATCATCTTTTATATTGTTAATTAATTCAATAGATTTGTTATCATCTCTAAAGATTAACATATTTCCAAATATTGAATTTTGTAATTCTTCTCCTAAAATTTTTTCTGAATCAATAGGAGGAGGGTTTTTTAATAAATCAATTAAAAGATTAGAAATATATTCTTCTAAATTTTCATTATTGTCTATAGCATTTTTGATATTTAATGAAGGATTATTAAGATCATATATAAATAAGGCTTTTCCTATTATTCCTATAATATTGGTGAATAAACTTATACCAGCAGCTGTACCTTCATCGATTAATATATAATCATCATCATTAAAAATAGGAGTATAATTTTCATCAACATTTTGAGTAAAACTTTCATAATCAAATATAGCATCTCCTCCACTTGGAACTATCCCAATTATTTCAGGTATGTTTTCAGAATAAAATAGTTCATAAAAATCAATACTATTATTATTTTTTACTTTTAATTTTAAAGGTATTGAGGGTTCTAAAGTTCCGTCACCATCCCAATCAAAATTATTTATCTCAAGTTTAATATCGTTATATAAATATCCATATTGTACATTTCCAAGTAGATTAGAAAATTCATTTATATCTTCTACAATCGCTAATAACGAAGTTTCAGTAGCGTCTGTCATATTAATTAAATATTTTATAATTGGCGTAGAGCTTTCTGTTAAAAAAGAAGATGAAATTGAGTTTATAAGATCAGGATTATTTGTTATGAAATCTGTAATAGTGCTAATTAATGTAGGAATTTGTTTTAATCCCTTGACAATATTTTTTTCTATGTTATCCTGGATTTCAGAAATATTTGTATTTTCATTTACTACTATAGTTGGTTGGGAAGAAATAATATTTTTATTATAATTAAATGCAAAAATAGAAAAATCTGATAAACTAATTTTCCCATCAGGAATTGCTAAATCAAAAATATCATTCCATATTCCTTTATGAGAGAAATTTATAGCAGGACCAATATCTATTAAATCAAAATCTTTCATGTTACCATTAAATTCTACTCTTTCATTGCCATAAAATGATGTAAATGATGAAAAATCACTTATTCCGACTTTTCCATCAAAATCAAAATCCCCTAATAATCCAAACGAAACACCCTTGTCATAATAATCGATATTTTTGGTAATAGAAAATCTATTATAACTTTCAACATTAATAATTTTAAAATTCTTCTTATTTATTTTCATTATTATGTCTCCAGAATGAATAGTTTTTGGTGAAGAAATAGCAACTTTTAAATATTTTTCTTTTTTTATTATTTTTAAAAATTCTGAAGGTATATAAATATTTTTTGTATCGATATTTTCTATTATTAATTCAAAGGAATCAGCCTCTATATTTGATTTCACTATAAATTCATTTCCGGATTTTTCAATAATAATAGAATTTAAATTTTCTTTTATAATATTTTTTGAATTTTTAAAATTAAAACAAGAAGTTAATAGAAAAATTATAAACAATATAAGTAAAAATAATGTTCTTTTTTTCATATTCTCACCCCCTTTATTCCGAGATGGTGACTGTTATAGAGTCACCTGTTGAGAAAAGTATTTCTGGTTCATTTGGTCCGAAAATATATGCGGATTTTTCAAAATTTATTTTTGTATTTCCGTTATTAATAGAGTGTAATATAATTTCTATTGGATTTTCTGGTATTATAAAATTATTAGAATTTGAAACGACACTAAAAATAAATTCATTATGGTCATCGTATTTTATGATTTTTTTAATAATATGGAAATCAGTATTATTAAGTGTATTATTTTCAAAACATTCATCGGGATTTATTGTAATAAAGAGTGGATCATAACCAATTCTTATATCAAAACCATAAATATTTTCAGAAAATGAAGATTTTATCATAAAGGAAGTTGTTGAATTTTTATTTAAGTTCATTGTTTCAATATTAAAATATAAATCTGGTAAAGTTCCTTCTTCTTTCTTTGTAAAATTAAAACTCCATATAGGACCTGGTATCTCATACATTCCATCTTTTGCAACAATTCTCCAATAATATGTTGAAGAATAATTTAAAATTACATCTTTTAATAATTTTGTATTTAAATTTGTACTAGTATATGTGTTTTTAATTAGATTATTTACTTCATCATATATATCAGATAGATAAAAATCAAAGGTTAAAGGACTACCTTCTGGATCATATGCTTCCCATTCAAATAAAACTTTTGTTCCAACCACAGTATCAACATTGGGTTTATGATAATCATTAATAATAGGTGGTTTATTAGTCGGCTCTAATAATACATTTGCAGTTCTGGTTTCATTAGCATACACTTTAGCCTCACCATTTACTGGAAAATAATTTAATTTTATAACTTCGTAATTATAGTCTCCTTCAGCTAAAGTGAAATTGTATTCCCCATTTTCATCTGTAAAAGCACTAACTTTTAAATCCCCATTCTGTGTTATTTTGATTTGAGCTCCAGAAATAGATTCGGTTGAAAATTTATCTTTTACTATAAATTTTATTACTCCTTCTTCTGCAGGTTGTATTCTTTCGCAAGAAAATAATAAAAATAAAAGAATAAATGTCATAATAATAGAAAAAAATATTTTTCCCATTTTTACACCCCCTCAATTAATTAATTATTAAATTAATATTAATAGTACAAACGTTTAGACATTTTTTATTATATAAAGTTCATTAATAAGAAGTTAATTTTGAACTTTTTTTTATAAATATTGTCTAAATTATTAGGATGATGAAAGGGAGGGAACCCAAATGAGAATTGGTAATAATTATTTAAATCAGACTAATAGATTATCGAATTTATCTAATTTGTTATTGCAACGTTCTCAACAACTTGCGAGTGGAAATAGATTAGTAAGTGCAGCAGTTGATCCAGCTGGATTTACAATAGGGCAAAGATTAAATACTCAGTTTAGATCTGCATATCAGGCTGTAAGAAATATATATGATGGAATAGGAGCATTAAATGTAGCTGATCAAGGTATTTCTTCGATTCAAGATACTTTAGGTAGGATGAGGGAATTAGCTAGCCAGGCATCAAATGACACTTTAACAGATGAAGCAAGAATAGCTTTGCAAGAAGAATTTGATCAATTAAAACAGGAAATTTCAGAAACTGTAAGACAAACAGAATACAATAATCAGAATTTATTGAATGGAGAATTTCAAGTTCAACTTCCGTTAGATGCTAGTGGAAGAAATGAGTTAAATGTAGAAATTCAAGATATGAGACCAGAAGCATTAAATTTAGGAGATATCAATTTAACAACACAAGAGGGTGCAGAACAAGCTTTAGAAACTTTAGATAATACTTTTGAAACAGTAACAAATACAAGAACTCAAGTAGGATCATATATCAATAGATTAGGTGCAGCAGCAGAAAATATCTTAAACAGAACAGAAAATTTAACTGAGGCTGAAGATAGAATTGTGGGAGCTGATATTGCAAGAACAATGGTAGAATATTTGCGGAATCAGAATTTGGAGCAAATTACTTCGATGTTATTAGGTCAAACTGGCCAGTTAAATGCAGCATCAATTTTGAATATTTTACAATCCCCATAAAAATTTAAGCGAGGGAGCCTATGGCTCCCTTTATTTATTGTTTATTAAATTAAGCAAAGCTTTAGCTGCCAAAACGGGCCCTTCGTCTTCGAATCCATTAATTCCTAATTGAGTTTTTAATTCTCCAATTTTAACATTAGATTTTATCATTTGTTCAAGAAATTTTTGAGCAATAATTTCATGTTTGTCTTTTCTTTGGATTGCACCAAATGGATTAGCAAAATAACTATATGTAAGACCAACTTCAGAAGTTGTTCCTTTGGCCATTCTTGCACCTTTGGAAAATACTTCGTAAGCACTTTTACAGTTTTCATAAAAAGATATATAATTATTGTTTTCTACTTTAGTATAATTATTTGCATATAAGAAATAATCTATTTTAGTAGGTTTAATAATTTCTTTATAGTTTGAATAAGGAACAATAACCCTAGCATTTATTTCATTTGGATTCATAAAAATACTTCTATCAATTGCTGAATAAGCATATCCTGGTTGTAAATCATCTAATCTTACAAAGGCACCGGTTTCTGTTCCGAAAGCAACGACGTTTCCTCCTGGATCTATTTCTAGAGATCCCATATCATCAATTAAAATATTAACTTCTGATACTTCTTTTGAAAGTCTATTTAATGCATCAAGAGTTTCGGATTTTCCAGCTCCGCTATCTCCTACTAGCATAACATTTGCTTTTTTTCCATTTTTTAATACAATTTCTGCTAAAGCACCATGAATAGGTAAATTACCTTCATCTATAACAATTAAATTATGAATAGTTAAAACCATTTTTTTCATGTATCCAAAATAGTCAATAGAATCATCACGTCCTAAAAGTCCAATATATGTACCATTCTTTTCTTTATAAATAATTCCATTCTTATCTTCATTTTTTTCAAAGTAATTATCTTCTAACCCAAAGAAATAAATACCATCTGGTTTTTTTCTTTGAACAATGCCAAATCCAGCTAATTCAAATAAATTAGTTAATCCCGCAGCCATCGCTAAAAATTCTTTATAAACATATACCAGAATATATTTTTTTCCAACATGAATAGGGAAAGCAAACCATTCTTCAGGATTTAATTTGATTTTACTTAGAATTGGAGAATCTATAACTTTGAATAATCCTCTTCTTTTATTTGATTTAGTATAGAAAATAACAGGAGGTTCAAAAACAACACCCCAAACAAATGGTATTTTATATAAATCCGCTGAACCATTAAAAACATCTTCTTTAAAATCAGGATTATCTATTGAAAAAGCAACTTGAGCACCACTTGGTAATTGTCTTAATACTTTTAATCTATCATCAGAGACATTAATTAAAATTTGTCTATAAAAATTAGTTACTAAACTTTTGAAATCAGTATTATTTTTCACCAAAATCATTTCTTTATATATTTTTTTAATGCCATTAGAAACGTAATTACTTTTTTGTATCATGAATCTATGTTTATTTCTCCATAAGTTATATATACGTTCAACAAATTTAACAATTTGCTCCTTTTTATCACTTAGTTTTGGGAAACTATAAAATGTTGATGAATCAATTTCATCTATTTTTTCAGCGGATAATGCAAAAAGCATTTTTATTATTTGATCAAGATCATAACGTTCTTTAATATCCACAGCATCTTCATTTTTCAAAAATAAAGAAAAGAAAGTTAATAGACTCTCTCTTCTGTCTTCTAAGTCTTCTAAAAATTCTATAATTAATTCTTTTAATATTTGGCTATGAATAATTTGAGCATTTGACAAATATGAAACATTACCATCAATTAAAACTGTTCTGGCCATAAAATCACCCCTTATCTTGTATTCTTGGATTAATTATACCACAAAATATAATAATTTAAAATAAGATATAATTTAGTTAAGCTTTTTGTATTTAAATAAATAGAAAATTCCATAATTTTAAATCAAAAATACAACTTTTAATGATAAAATATTATGATACAAAAATATATAATCTAGGAGGTATTAAAAATGTTTAGGATACTTTTAAAAGGTAAAATTCATAGGGCTACAGTAACGGAAAAGAATATTCATTATGAGGGTAGTGTTACAATAGATGAAGAATTAATGGAATTAGCAGATATTGAAGAAAATGAGTTAGTTCAAATTGTTGATATAAATAACGGGGCTAGATTTGAAACGTATGTAATTAAAGGTCCAAGAGGTTCAAGGATAATTGGTTTAAATGGCGCAGCTGCAAGAATGGTGGAACTTGGAGATAAAGTTATTATTATGGCATACGGTCTATATTCAAAAGAAGAAAAAAGTAATCCTAAAATAGTTGTTGTTGATGATAAAAACAATCCAAAAATATTAAAAAATCATGAAGAACCAAGAACGGAGTGTTGAATTTGAAAGTATTAGGGGTAATAGTTGAATATAACCCTTTTCATAATGGTCATATGTATCATTTGAAGAAGGCAAAAGAATTAGTTAAACCTGATTATACAGTTGGTGTAATGAGTGGCAATTTTGTTCAACGTGGAGAACCTGCAATAATGGATAAATATTCTAGAGCAGAAATAGCATTGAATATGGGAATAGATATAATATTCGAACTTCCTTTTTTGTATTCAATTCAAGATGCAAATGGTTTTGCTATAGGTTCAATAGGTGTATTGGATAGAACAGAAGTTGTAACTGATATAGTATTTGGTAGTGAGTCATCTGATATTAAAACGTTACAGGTTATATCAGAGATAATTTTTAATCAGCCAAAAGAATTTGAGTTTTCACTTAAAAAAAATCTTAAAAAAGGATATTCTTTTCCAAATGCAAGAAAATATGCACTTATTGAATATTTTGAGAAAAAAGGTGATTTATCTAAAGAACAAGTACTCGTTATAGAAAAATCAAATGATATATTAGGATTAGAATATTTAAAGGCTTTAAATTATTATAATTCTAATATTATCCCACATACGATTAAACGGTTAGGTGCTGATTATAATGATGATAAATTTAAAGGGAAGTTTTCAAGTGCAACATCTATTAGAAAATTATGGAAAGAAAGAAAATATGATTTAATAAAAAAATCTGTGCCAATAAAAACGTTTGAAATAATGAAAAAGGAAGAAAATTTAGGTAAAGCACCTATATTTATTGAAGATTTAGAGATAACTTTATTATCTTTTTTAAGAACACTTGATAGAAAAGATTTGAGAGATTTATATGGCATAAATGAAGGAATAGAACAACGAATAATAGAATCAGCAAAACAAAGTTCTTCAATTGAAGAATTTTATCATTTAGTAAAAGCCAAGAGGTTTACTTACACAAGGATTAAAAGGACTCTTTTAAGTGTATTCTTTAAAATAAAAAATGATTTAATAAGGGAAATAAATAAAGAAGGTCCTCAATATTTAAGAGTATTAGGGTTTAATGAAAAAGGGAAAGAACTATTATCTTTAATGAAAAAGAAAATTCAATATCCCATTATAACAACCCCTTCAAATTATATTTCTATTATAAAAAATATTGAAAGAGACCTCAAAAATAAAAGAAAAAATTGGAAAATAAATAAAAAGTTATATTTTGATATGATTAATTATGATTTCAAAGCTACAAATGTATATTCTATGTTATTTAAAAATAAAGATTTTTCAAAAGGTGAATTGGATAAAAAAACAAAAATAATATATGAAAGGGGATTTTAATGAAAAAAATATTTTTTATGATATTTATATCTTTATTTACCATATCTTTTTCTAAAAATGTAGTAATCTATTACACATATGATGCTTCTAATGTATCAATAATTGGGGATTTTACAAATTTTGAACCTATAATGATGGATAAATCTAACACTGGTATATGGAAAAAAGAATTTGAGTTAAACGAAGGAAAATATAAATATTTATTTTTGATAGACAACAAAGAGATTTTAGATTATAAAAATCCAAATATTGAGTATTATAACGGTAAGGTTTATTCACAATTAATAGTAAAAAAAGAGAAAATGTATATTCCAACTATTGGTGATGGTAAAATAGGGTTGAAAAACCATAAAAAAGAAAGAAAGTATATTAATCCAGTTAAACCAGGGGAGATTTATTTATCCTTAGAGGTACAAAAAAATGATGTTCAGGATGTTATTTTTGTAGGAAATGCAAAAATTTTAAAAAAAGAAAAAATTACATATGATAATAATGAATTATATAGATTTCATATAACAACTCCTGCAAATATACTAAAATATAAATTTATAATAAAAGATGGAGAAACTTTTTTAGAATACCCTGAAAAAAATTATTTTGAATTTGATTTTGATAAACCTATTATAAATTATTTGAATATTCCAGAATGGACTAAAGGGGCTATATATTATCAAATTTTTCCTGAAAGGTTTCGAAATGGCTCTAAAAATAATGATCCAAAAAATACAAATAATTGGTATGGTCCATATACATCTAACTCACTTGGCTCAAATGGATTTTATGGTGGTGATTTACAAGGGGTTATAAATTCTATTGATTATTTAAATGATTTAGGAATTGAAGTTATTTATTTTAATCCAATTTTTGAGTCATTATCAAGTCATAAATATGATACAAAAGATTATTTGAAAATAGATCCTCATTTTGGTACAGAAGAAACGTTTGGTGAGATGTTAAATAAATTAAAAAAGAAAAATATTAAAGTAGTGTTAGATGGAGTTTTTAATCATTCTGGTGACGAATTTTTTGCAATGCAGGATATATTTAAAAATCAAAAAAATTCTAAATATTTAGATTGGTATTACATAAAAAAATTTCCTGTTACAAAATCTTCGGATAGTTATTTGTCCTGGTGGGGGTATGCAGATTTACCTAAGCTCAATTTAGATAATTCAAAAGTGAAAGCATATCTAACTACAATTATTGGCAAATGGATGGAATATGGAATTGATGGATGGCGATTAGATGCTGTTGATCAGGTGAAAAATTCATTTTGGGAAGATTTCTTTTATCCTTTAGTAAAAGGAATAAACAATAATACAATTATTAGTGGAGAATATTGGAAAGATTCCACACAATATTTTGAAAAACCGGCTTTTGATGTTGTAATGAACTATTTATTCAGAGATGCTGCATTAGGATACGCTAAAGGTGGAAGTGCGTTGAATTTTATTAAAAATACAAACTTTTATTTAAATAAATATCCTCCTCAAGTTATCCATTCATTATGGAATATGTTGGACAGTCATGATACTGCAAGAATATTAACTGAATTAAACAAAGATATAAATAGGTTAAAAATTGCAGTGGGGATTCAAATGACATTTGTTGGAGCTCCAGTAATATATTATGGAGACGAAATAGGTTTGGATGGTGCGAAAGATCCATGGTGTAGAAAACCATTTCCTTGGAATAAAGATTTATGGAATATAGATATATATAATTACTATAAAAAGCTTATAAAATTAAGAAAAGAGCATAATGCGTTAAGATATGGAGATTATGAAGTCGTGAAGACAAAATTAGGAGCATTAATATATAAAAGATATACTAATGATGATGAAATAATAGTAATTACAAATTCTAGAAAAACTCCGGTAAAATTAGATATGGAATTAAAAGGTAAATATATTGATTACTTAACAGGTGAAGAATACAGTAAAATAGGAAAAATACCTGGTTTAAACATAAAAATTTTAGTAAGGCAGTGAGAAAATGTATTTTTATAAAATAGCAGTTTTTGGAACATATACATATAATACATTTACTTATTCTTATGATGAAAAACTAGTACCTGGTCAAAGGGTACTAGTTGATTTTAGGAATCAACAAAAGTTAGGAGTAATACTTTCAGAAACTTCAAAAAAAAATTATGATGTAAAAGAAATTGAATTAATAGTAGATGAAAAACCTTTAATAAGAAGAGAGCATTTAATTCTTGCTGAAAAATCTTCTAGAAGGTTTATTATGCCCATAAGTGAAATTATAAAACTTATATTTCCACCATCATCTTCTGATAGAATAAAGATAAAAATAATACCTAAAAATATTACACCAGATATAGAAAAACCTATATTTTTAAGTGAATACTATAGAAAATTTAAATCTAAAAAAATAGCTAATAAAAGATTAAAAGAAATGATAAAAAATAATTTAATAGAATTGTCAGTACACATTGTAAAATCGAAGAAAAAAAATAATAAAATTATTACCTTAAAAAAAACTATAACAGAAATTTTAAATAATAAATTATCTTCTAGTGCTATGAAAGTAATTAATTATATTATAGAAAATGATGGAAAAATTCTTGAAGAAGAATTATATGAAAATAAAATAATCTCAAGATCTTCCACTGTTTTAAAAACTTTAATAAAAAATGGAATAATAGAATATACTGAAAAAAAATTATTAAAAAAAGATTCATATATTGTAGAATTAACAAATAATCAGAAAGTAATAAAAGAGAATTTGCTAAAAAATAAAAATGGTATAGATCTATTATATGGAGTTACAGGAAGTGGTAAAACAGAAATATTTTTTGAGGTAATGGAAAAATTTTTAGAAGAAAGTAAAAAGATAATGATTATTTTACCTGAAATATCGTTAACACCCCAATTTATATATAGAGTAAAGAAGAGATTTCCAAATAAAAGCATTGGTGTGTATCATTCAAATATAAATAATTCCGAAAGAATAAAAACATGGTATGATGCAGTTAATGGGAATATTGACATAATAATAGGCACAAGAAGTGCTATATGGATTCCATTAAAAGATCTTGGAATGATAATAATTGATGAAGAACATGATCAATCATTGTATCAGTTTGATCAGCTATCATATGACGCAGTAGAAGTTTCGTATATAAGATCAGAAATAGAGAATATAAAAGTAATATTATCTTCAGCAACCCCTACATTGAGAGAAATGAAAAATGCGTATGAAAATAAAATAAATATTTATGAACTAAAAGAAAGAGTATTTACTGAAATGCCAGACATTGAGATATTAGATATGAAAAAAGAAGAAAAATTAAGTTGGATTTTCACAAAGAAGGTATTAGAAGAAATAAATAAAACATTGAATAATAATGAAAAAACTTTAATTTTTTCACCTACAAAAGGTTATGCTAATTATTTAATTTGTACTAATTGTGGTAATGTATTAAAATGTGAGAATTGCGATGTATCATATACTTACCATAGATATGAAAATAAATTAAAATGCCATTATTGTGGAAATGAGAAAAAAGTACCCAATATGTGTCCAGTATGTGGAAATCCGGAATTGCAATTAAGAGGTTATGGGACAGAGCGAGTTGTGAATGAATTATTAAAATATTTTCCAAATAGAAAGATTATTAGAATGGATAGAGAAATAATAAAATCACATGAAGATTTAAATAAAGCATTTAATGAAATAAAAAAAGAAGGTCCAGCAATTATTGTAGGAACGAAAATGATAACAAAAGGATTGGATATTGAAGATATAAAATTAGTTGTAATTCTTGATAGTGATAGATATTTAAACTTTCCAGAATATTCTTCCCAAGAACATACAGCATCTTTGTTAATTCAAGTATCAGGAAGGTCAGGGAGGAAAGAAAAAGGGAAAGTGTTAATACAAACATTTAAATCAGAAAGTGAATTTTTTGAATTTATAAAGATGCATGATTATGATAAAATAATTTATAATGAATTGAAAAACAGAAGTAAATTTAATTATCCGCCATATACTGATCTTCTGATTATCTTATTTTCAAATCCAAAACCCGAAATAGCTTTAAAAGAAGCAGAAGATTTTTATAAAAAATTAAAAAAAGAGAATTTAAATGTAGAAATATTAGAACCTACAGAACCTTTAATACTAAAATTAAGAGGTCAATATAGATATCAAATAGTAATTAAAGGTAAAATAAATCATGAGAAATTTTATGAAATTGTTAAAAATCACAATAAAAAAATGTATATTTTTTCTAATCCGCCAACAACATTATTATAGAATAAAAGCCAAGGGCTTTTATTCTATAATTTTAAATTCAAATTCTGCTCTAGCAAGAATTTCATAAATATTATTGTCTTTCCATATTTCACCATACACATCTATCTCTTTATTATCAAGATCATATATATTTAAATTTTTAAAAAACGCTTTATACTCATCACTTCTGATAGTTATATATACTTTATTATTTTCTGAATAAATATGATAAAAAGAACCAGAACGTGAAATGTTTTTAACCTTAAAGCGAACCCATCTAATTTTTCCAATATCTAAATCAGAAAGATCATTTTCATAAATTTTTCTATTGTCGTCGTCATAAAATTGAAAAATACCTTTTCTATCCTCGTAAGCTTTTTTATATGCTTTTATAAACTCATCTTTATACTTAGAGGTATCTGAATAGAATAAAGGTCTGGCATAACCATTTTCTAAAATTTCTTTATTTAAAAAATGAATTTTTCCATCTTTACCTTTATAATAAACATATGCTAATAATCTTCCATAATTTCCGTATTTATCGGAATCAAAATCTAAATAAACATATGATTTTTTTAAATTTTCAGAATATATTTTATTTCTAACGAACCAATATGCTTTATCTCCTAATTCTCCCAAAGGTTTATCTCCGCTATGTGTTTCAGGAGTATCTATACCTATAAATCTTACAGAAGTTTCTTTTACACCATAATACACTTTAATAGTATCTCCGTCAATTACTTTACTTACATAATAATCTTTTTCAGTATAAGAGTTATTAAATTGTGTTTGTTTTGAACAAGATGTAATAAGAATTAAAGAAAATAAAATAACAACAAATACATATAATTTTTTCATCATTTTAACATTCCTCCTAATAAAAAAATATGATATAATGTCATGTTAAAGTAATGCTGCTGAATTATTATAACATAAAAAATGTAAAAATATACTTAACAAATAAAAGCTATACTGAAATTAGTTATTAAAAAGTTTGTATCTTTTTAGCAAAAAAACATAAGATTTTAGGAGGGGTTTTTATGAAGAAAGCATTAATGATTGTAATATTTGTATTTGTAACTTTTGTAACAACTTTTGGTGCGTTTACAGGTACTAAATTTTCTGTATTAGGAATTTATACAATGAATTTAGACGATTCAAACAGTTTCATAGATGTTTTTCCTATTGGATATTTTGACATAGGAATTACAGATAATTTATCATTGAGATTTAATGATTATCTAACTTTAGATTCTTCAACACTTAAATATGATTATGGAGAAAATAAAATGTTAAATATAAAATTACCAAGATATTATTATTTACAATATAAAATTGGCTACGATACTTTATTAATGTTTGGGAAATTTAAATTTAAAGATTTTCCATATGATATGAGGAGAGACTATGGGTTTAGGATAGGCGGATTTAGAGATGATATAGGAGATAAAGGTTATACGCTTGATCCTTTAAAAATGGCAATTGGTGGTTACATAAAACCAATTGGAGATATAAAAGTAGGTGGAGCGTATAATTTAAAAGACAGTTCTATTTATGCGTATTTTGGTCTTGACGAAAGATATGCTAAATATATGTTCTATATGTCTCAGGATAATAGATATAACAAATTATCAGCATCATTTGCTGGATATAATTCAGTTAGATGGAATAGAAAATTAATAACTCAATTGCATTATGGAATAGGTTATGCTGTTCCATCAGAAGTGCAATCATTATCAGAAATAACTTCTAACATTAATGATTTAATAAAAATTTTGCCAAATCCTATGATGTCTTTTGGTGGAAAAATAAATTATTATCCAATATATTTAAAGGGCTTAATATATTACAACATGGATAATGAAAATAAAAATTTATATTATCTTGATATTGATGCTGTAACAAATAGTCCTCAAAATAAAACATGGTTATATGAATTAAGAGCAGGATATTATTTACCAAGACCATGGTCAATAGAATTTTTTGTTCAAGGAAATTCATTAGATGATGGAATATTAACAGATTACATAACAAATTATGGGGTTAAAATAAATGGAGAAAATATAACATTAACAATTGCAGCTGGGGATATAAATGGCAGAATAACTGGAAATCAGAGAATAGTATTAGGATTTACAACATGGACAGATTTTGTAATTACCGAAAGATCTTTAACTAATATATTATTCTAAGTGGGGGTATGTATGAAAAAAAGTTTGGTATTTTTGTTGGTAGTTATTTTGGGAGTATTTTTATTAACAGGCTGTTTAACAAAGGAAGGTATTGATGATGAATTAATCAGTTTGAAAGATGGATTAACTAAATTTAAAACTGGAGAAGTAACAAAAATAAAAAGTAGTGGGGTTATAATAAATCTTTATAATAGCACAAGTTCTAATTTCACTAAAGCGTATATTCAATCAGAAGATGGAGAAGCAGGAGCTCTATTGTTTTGGCAAGATTCTTCTATAAAAGATAATTTGGCAGTTGGTGATTTGATAGAGTTTGAAGGAACTATAGAAATTTATAATGGTGAAATTGAAATAAAACCTAACGATTATGAAGTAAAAGGACGTAATAAAGTTGTAACACCTAAATCACTAACATCATCTTTATTAGAAAAATGGAATATTGCTGGTGAAGAAACAACACCTAATATGATATTAGTAACTACAGAAGGAACAGTATTAGAAATTGATTCTAAAACTGCAACGTTGACAGTGGAGGGTTTACAGACTAACATAATTGCCTATTTATATTCTGGATTTTCAGGAATTTCACAAGGGGATAAAATAGAAGTAACAGGTATTTTAAAATTATACAAAGGTGAATGGGAAATTACTTTGATATCTAATGATGATTATAAGATATTATATGACTATGTTGCTCCAGCAGAAGTTAATTATTCTGGAATAGCAAAAATAAAAAATGAAATTGTAAATGGGACAACAGAATTTACAGATATTGAAGGTATTGTTGTGTATAAAAGTGGTTCTGTTGCGGTTATTAATGATGCAACGACAGGTATTTATATAAAAGAAGGTATGGATAATGTTTCAATTGGTGATCAAATAACCTTCGATGCAACAGGTTATCTTGATACATATAATGGAAATATTGAATTGAAAGAACCAACAAATATAATTAAAGTAAGTTTCAATAATGAAATAAAAACTTTTGAATTAAATTCGGATTTAAGTTCAAAAACCGATTGGACAGATTTTGTAATATGGGGTTATAAACTGGTAAAAGTAAAAGGTAGTTTATCCCCTAATGATAATTATACGTATAATTTTGAATATAATTTAACAGATAATAATACTGCAAATATATTAGTTTATTCAAAAAATACAGTTGATGCTGCGAATGGTGGAATAGCAATTACATCATCAAAAGATGCAACTATAACTGGTTATTTAGCAAAATATAAAGGTACATGGCAGATATATTTAAGAGATGAAAATGATGTGGAATTTTAAATTTGAAGAAAGCCCTTGGGGGCTTTCTTTTTTGAAAAAATGAGGAGGTAAATATGAAAAAAATAAATGTATTAATTGTTATTTTTATAATGTTTTTTTATTTTCAAGTTGTCTTGATAGATTGAATAACATTGATAAAATTTTTAATGGAGATAAAGTGCTTTTTGATAATGCACATTCACAAACAGCTGGGAATGCTGATTGGACTATTAAAGGTGGATTTTCTGATTTTGCAGAAGATATAGAAAAGTTAGGATTAAGAGTGGAAGAATGGGGAGATGATGAAGGAAGGCGAGAATATGATGATGATTTGCCAATAACTTATGAAGTTTTAAAAAAATATAGAGTTTTTATTATTCCAGAACCTAATAAGAAATTTAGTAATAATGAGAAAGATTCAATAATACAATATATTGAAGATGGAGGAAGTGTGTTTTTTATTGCGGATCATATAGGTGCAGATAGAAATAATGATGGATGGGATGCTGTAGAAATATTTAATGGATTTTTAAAGGGAACACATAATATAGAAAGTAAAACAATATATAATGATGATTTCGTTGGTAAATTAGGATTTAGATTTAGAGAAAAACAATATTCAGAAGATCCAATAATTAA
Organism: Marinitoga arctica; assembly: GCF_054657315.1. Lineage (NCBI taxonomy): Bacteria > Thermotogati > Thermotogota > Thermotogae > Petrotogales > Petrotogaceae > Marinitoga > Marinitoga arctica. The sequence continues at coordinate 27,277 of NZ_BAAHYY010000032.1, forward strand.
TATAAAAGAACATCCTATTACAAAAGATGTGAATTCTACAGGAACTTGGGCCGGTACAACTGAATATATTATTGATAAAGAAAATGTTCATGGTATAATATATTTAAGAGATGAATCAAAAGGGCCATATGTAATTGTTGGTAAATATGGAGATGGAAAATTTGTAGCTTTAGGAGACACATCACCTATTGATGATGGAACAGGAACTCCAGGTGACATATTGCACGATGGTTATTATTATGGAGATAATAAAAGATTAATGATAAATATAGTAAAATGGCTTATTAACTAAATTTTGGTA
>NZ_BAAHYY010000033.1:0-26874 GCF_054657315.1 Marinitoga arctica
TGTATTGTTTCGCTCAAAATTACATCCATGTAATTTTGACGGCTTACATTCATAATTTTAAGGGCAATTTTCGAGTCTTCATTTCATTTTAGACTTTTTAGACAACCTATTAATATTGGGATTTTTTAATCTTAAATTAGATAGTAAAGATATTATAAACAAGAAGATTACAGGAAACATGTAGCTAATAAAGATATTTTTATCAGCAACAATTCCCATTGTAGTAGTAATGAACATTGAACCTACACCAGTACCTGCAAAAATTATACCAGAAATAAGACCAACTTCTCTGTGTGATAAAGATGAATTTAGGAATTTTTGTGTAGCAGGGAAAATGGGGCCTAATAAAAAGCCATATAAAACATATAAATATGGAATTTTAAATAAAATTATTATAAATAATATAATGGAGGAAAATAAGGGAATATATAATGATGTTCTTTCCTTTAAATATTTGTATAAAGTGTCAGTTATTATTCTTCCAAAAGTAAAAAAGAACCAGAAACTACTTATAAATAAAGCAGAACCTTCTTTTGAGTACCCAAAATAATCTCTAAATAAATTAGCAGACCATGTAATGCTCCCTATTTCAGATCCAGCATATATTGTTAGCATTAAAATTGTTATTAGCACTAATCTTTTTTTTATTAATGAAATACTTTCAATAATAGAAAATGCTTCATATTTAATATTTTCTATTAAATTTTTTGAAATAATTATTGTGATTAAGATTATAAATAATACTAAATAAATACCAAAAAGATATTTATATGATATGGTGTATTTTAAGAATATGGATACTAAAAATGGTCCAACAATACCGCCTAATCCAAAGAATGCATGGAATAAACCATAATTTTGTAAATTTTCATCCAAGTGATCATACATTGAAACAGTAACTGAAAATATTTGACCTAATCCTCCACCAACAAAAAACATTGCTATTACTAATCCTATATAATTACTTGAAAACAAAAATACAATAATACTTAATAATAAAGAGTAAAATGCATAAAATAAACTATTTTTAAGGCCTATTTTTGAAATTAAAAAACCAGACAAAGTAGCAAAAATAATATTACCAATAGTATTCATAAATGGTAATAAAGATGATTGAGAAATGGATATATTAAAATTATCTTGAAATGTTGTCATTAAAGGTGATATAGAATTTATGTATAAAGAACTTATAAATACTATTAAGAATATTAGTCTTCTAATCTTTCTTTTATCCATATAATTCACCTATTCTGCGTTTTTAAAGTTATTTTGTATATAATTTTCATTTGTTTGAATGATAATTATATCTCTGGAATTTGGATTCGGATATTCTGAAACACCAAATAATAAAAATTTGTCATTCTCAATAATTAAATCAGTAAATACTGTATCTTGATTTTCAATTTCAAAAAGTTTTGACCATATTAGTTGACCATTAAAATCAATTTTTGCAATTAAACCTTTTCTATATAAAGAATTTTTTTCTCTATACCATCCTACAGCATATATGTAATTATTATTTTTAATCCCTTTTATTAAATTCACATTATTTGAAAAAGGTATAATTTTTTCAAAAATCTTAAAACCATTTCCATCAAATTTTGTTATAAATGGCTGTAAAGTATCTCTAAAAGATGTTCCTAAAATTAGGTATTCGTTTTTTGAAAGCATAATTAAATCAGATGCAAAGTCATCTTTAGATGTTCCACTAGTTAAATCCCATAATTTTTCTCCTAATTCATTTGTTTTTATAATATAATAGTCATAACCACCTTCGCCAAATGAGTTTGTACTTCCTAATAATAAAAATGAATATCTATCAACTCTTTTTATACTTTTTGCGAATTCAAGATCGTATCCTCCAAATTCTCTTGACCATATTCTATATCCTTTGGGACTATATTTTGAGAATAATATATTGCTACCCATGTTATCTGTTCCAATTGTTCCAACTATATAAATATATTCTTCTGAATTATCAAAATATACATCATTAATAGAATCTCTTTTTGAACTACCTGTAACAATATCCCAATTTATTTTTCCATCTTTTGATAACGAATACAACATAAAGTCTCCTCTTAAATCTTTTTCAGCAGAGAATCCACCTATTATTATAGTTCCATCATCTGTTATGTCAAGAGATGTTCCGTATTTATCTTGAGAATTTCCAAAATTCCAGGCTTTTAAATTTGAAAAATCAGTTGAAATCCTTCCATATAAAAGCTTTAATCGATCATTTTCTGGAGTTAGTGTATATCCAGTAAAATAAATAATATCATCTTTTAGAGCAGCTTTTAAAATCATTTGATCTTTTATTAACTTAATTCTTTTTAAAACATAATCTAAATTTGAAGTGGAAAAGGAATACCACTCACTTTCTTTAGTTTGCTCATTATCATAAGCAATAATTTTCCATATATATTTAGTGTTAGCCTCTAATGGCAATAATATTTTATTATTTTTTATATTTGTGATTTTTTTACTTTTAATTAAACCATTGCTTATTTCTTTTAATTCAATATCATAAGTTACTGTAGTACTTTCATATTCTGGAAGTATCCATTCTAAGGATATATTATAATCTTGAATAATTTCATTAGGTTTTGGATTTATAACAACCGGAGTCGGTAATGTTGATGTTATTTTTGTATCATTTGATAATTCTATAGAAGTTTGATTTAGTATAATCTCATTATTAATGAGTTCTTTTACCTTTAAATTATTGTTATAAATTTCAGCAATTTTTTTATATTTTCCATCATATAAAGAAAATACTAATGTATTATAATCTGTGATTTCTACATTAGATATTATATTATCATTTTGAAATTCATGTTTCCACAATATATTTCCGTCAAAATCAATGGAATATATTTTTTTACCTATTAAAATTAAATTGTCTTTAGATATTAGTATATTTGAAAAATAGAAATTTGTTTCAATTGTTTTTCTATCCTTTGTTTGAATATCATAGATAATAATTTTTTGATCTTTAATAATATAAACAATATTATTATTTAAAATGGCATTTTTTATATCACTATCTAGTTTAATCATTTGATTAGAATAAGATAGTAAATAGAGAGAATTTGAAATATTTAATAAAATATATTGATTGTTTAAATCAATAATATTTGCTGAAATTTTGAAATCTCTTAAAGTTTTTCCAGAATATTCAAGTATTAAAATTCTTTTTTCTAAATCGATAATAAAAGCATTTTTAAAAGGGAAAATATTTTCTATTTTTTCATTAAGATTTAGGTTTAAAATTTTATTTGAATTGTTATATATGTCTAAATTATTATCGGAGTACAAAAAAATATAATTATTTACTACTTTTATATAATTGTATTCTTGTGTGATTTTTATATTTTTTTCGTATTTTCCATTAATATTATATACTGCAATTTCGTTCTTTTTTAGTAAGTAAATATAGTTAGAGGTTATAGAAAAATCTATAAAACTTTCTGAAATTTTATAGATTAAATCCTTTGTATTATTATAAGCTTCAATTGTATTTTTATATATATTAAAAATCGTATTATTTTGATATATGATTTTTTCACTATTTTCAACATAAGAAACCCATATTAATTCTCCATTTCTAAAATCCCTAGTTTTAAATGACCATATAGGGCTTTCATAAGTTTGATTTTTATCCTTTGCTACTATTTTCCAGTAGTAAGTTGTTGACGGTTTTAATATTTTTATAGGGTATATATTGCTTGGAATATTTGAATTGAATAAAGGGGGAGTTTCTGACTCCCCTAAATAAATATCATAAATTAATTTTTTATCGCTATCAATCTGCCATTTTAATATTAAACTTGTTGGAGAAATATTTTCTTGATTGTTTTGAGGGTATATATTTATAAATTTTATCTGAGTGAATGCAGTTATATAAATTAATAAAAAGAATAAGATATTTATCTTTTTGATGATATCACCACGCTTTTATAATTTTTAATGATTTATTTGGCGAATTAGTATCGTAAGTTACTATAAAACCTCTTGAGACGAAATTACCAGCTCTATCTTGAGCTTTTATTACAATTGTTGCACCATTAGTAGGTAATTCTATTCTATCATTTTTTAGATAAACATCTTTTACATAAGAATAAGATTTAAAAGCGTCTATAGTTAATTTTGCTGATTCTAGAGAGTCTATATAAATATCACTTTCAGCGGTTTTATCGATATCATTAACATACAGCTTAATATCTTTAATTTCAACATCATCGGTTATTTCTGTAATTAATGTTAAATTTGTAGATGCAGAAGAATATTTGTTGGGTTCTAAAATTGAAATATTAGGGGCTAAACCACCAATTTTTATTGTTTTTTCAAAAACAGAGGTATTTGAAGCTCTGTCGGTTACAGAAATATATAAATCTAGATAATCACCAATATTGAAATCATAAGATTTAAATTCACTTGTAATCAGAGTTGCATCTGTATCATGAGTTCCATTTTTTATTGACATATCAGTTGGATATAAATATAATAAATTATTATTATGAGATATATTTAATGTATAATCTGCAATATCTTCGTATCCTTCAATATCAATGTCTTTTATATAAGCTTGAATGTTAAAGGTTCCTTCAACAGTGTCATAAATATTTTCATCTGGAAGTAGTTTTATTATAGGCTTTCTTCCTACTTTTAAAGTCTTCTTTAATGAAGAAGTATTGCCAACGTTATCTTCTGCTAATATAAGGATAGACAAAGTTTCCCCATCTGGCGTATTTCCTATTTCATATGGACTTAAAGAACTTACCTCTATTTCGTTTTCAGCAACCCTGTCAAATTTTAAAGAGCTAATATCTTTATTATTAATAGATATTTCCCATTTTTTTAAATAAACATCATCGGAAATTTTGAATTTTAAATTAAAATCTTTATCTATCAATGTTTGTGTTGGTTCAATAAGTTCAATAACAGGTTTTTTATTTTCTTTTAATGTGCAGCTTACAAAAGAAATTATAATAAGAAGAAAGACTAAAAAATATAAAGTTTTTTTCATATGAAATCCTCCCCTGGAATTTATTATTTAAGTATTTTTATTATTTCATCCAGTTGTGAAGCCCAGAGTAAAAGTTTTTTAACTTTTATATCTTCAAAATCAGCATTTTTTATTTCTTCTATAGTGGGCTGTATATGCATATAAGATAATAATAATATTATTATATCTTTCATATTATCAAGTGAATATTCTAATAATGCGTCAAAATCAATGAGGTTTAATTCATAATCTGAAATGTACCGTGCCAGTTCAAAGTTCAAATCTTTCATTTCCTCAATAATATCATTAACAAATACATCTAAGGTACTAAAATTACCAAAAACTCTATCCTGATAAAATCTTAATAAAAATCGTGAGATTAATATACCCTTTCCATCTTTCCATAAGAATCTTGATAATAATGTAGATACTCTTTCGGATAATCCATAATCAATTCCACTTAATAAATAGGCGTTTAATAGTAATTCAATACCGTCAATATCTTCATTAACTTTATCTTTTATAAGAGACATTATCTCAATATTATTTTTCTTTAAATTTCTATATAATCCTAATTTATCAATGTCGCCATATTCATCAAATGATTGAATTAATGATTCTGTATAAACATTGTCTGCAATGTTTTCTAAATAATCAAGATAAGAATCAATGTTATCTATGATTAAAGGAATATTTCCGTATATTCCATAATTATTTAGTTCTATGGCAATTTTTTTTGCAGCTTCAATATTATCATTTGATAATAATGAAAATAGATAAAATGTTTTTGCAGGAATTTCAAAATCTGAATTTTTTAAAAGATTAAAGTATTTCTCCGTTTCATGTAAATCACCTATAATAGCAGATAATTTTACCAATAAAAGTAAAATGAGCTTCTTATTTTCTTCTTTAGATAATTTAAAAGCCTTTTTTGCCGTTTCAAAAGCTTTTAAATATTCTCCAATATTTCTATAGGAAATTGCTAATTCATGAAGTATAAAGTCTTCTTCAAAAACTTCGGCAGCTTTTTCCAATTTTTTTGTTGCTTCTAAATGTTTTCCAAGTTTAGCATAAGTATATGCAATGTTATATAACAATTCATAATTTTCAGGATCTTTTGCTAAACCTTTTTCTTGTATTCTCATTGCATCATCAAATCTTTGCAATTGATTGAATAATACTCCAAGTCTTACATATGCTGCAGAAAAATTAGGATCTTTTTTTAATGCGTTATTAAGTTCTTCAATAGCTTCAGAAAATAATCCGTTTTCAATGTAAATATCAGCAATTTTTAAATGTGGAATAACAAAATCAGGATTTAATTCTAATGCGTTTTTATAAGATTCTAGCGCTTCTTCATATATTTTTCTTTCAAACATTAAATTACCTAATTCAAAATGGCCAAGATAAAAGTTAGGGTTTTTTACAATTGCTTCTTTTAATTCTAATTCGGCTAATTCATCTTGCCCACTTTTTTTAAGTAAAAGAGCTCTATAAAAGTGAAATCTATAGTCTTCGCCGCCTAATTTTTGTGCATTATTTAAAAATAAGTTTGCATTTTCAAAATCATTTTCATTCAAAGCCTTTTTAAAGGCTTCATAATAAAAATATACAAGATAACTTTTATAATAATCATCTTTTGATATTTTATATTGAGCTTCTAGACCTCTTAATATTATGTCTAATGGTAATTTGTTTTTATCTGTAATATTTTTCATATCTTCAACTAAAATAGGCATTTTAACAGGTAAATTATACAACTTAGCATATTCTGGTTTTAAATCTAAATATATAATGGCATATTTTAATCCCATCATTCTTCCTCCTTTTTGTTGTTTAACTTCATAACATAAGCTATTATTTTAGCAATAATAAAGTACATATCTTCAGGTATTTCTGAAGGTATATCCAAACTATATAATTCATTTACTAATTTTGTTTGATGCATAATTGGAATATTATTTTTTTCAGCTATTTCAATGATTTTTTCAGCAATTTTTCCAATACCTTTAGCAATAACAGTTGGGACTTCATCTTTCATTTCTTCATATTTAATTGCAACTACTTTTTTATCCATATAATCCCTTCTTATTTATTTCAAGATCATCATTTAATGCATTTATTTGTAATCCTTCAATTTTTAATCCATTATTTTGAATATCTTGAATTAAATCATTTATATTGTTTTTGAAAATATCATTATTTTTTTCAATAAAAAAGTTTAAAGAAATTGAATTATCTTTTTTATAAATTATGGAATTAATAAGACCAAAGTTATTTGAAATAAATGAAAAAGCAATTCGTTTAATCTTTTTTTTATTTGAACTCTGAATGTCTATTTCATCGCTTACATTAAGAAAAACTGGCATTCCAAATAATTGAAAGAATATAAAATTTGGTTCATTAAATATATTTAATTGAGAAAATGTTTTATAAGCATTTAAAGCTTTATGCAATATTTTAGGAGATTCATGATATATGTATTTTTTTTGTTGATGATTTTGAATTTCTTTATTTTTTATAGTTTGATTGTTTTTTTCTTTTTTTTCATTAACTATAGTTGTATTTATATTTTCAGTTTTTGGTGTTTTTTGTTCAATATTTTCTTTTTGCTCAATATTTTTTACAATAGAGTTTGAATTATTTATTTTATTAGAAATTTGATTTTTTATAATTCTATTTAGAAATTTTGCACTTGTTTTTGGGTCTGGGATTTTTAAACTTTTATTTTTAATAATATTTTTTGCAACTTCTCCTATAAAGTTTTTAATGAAATTTATTATACTCTTTTTATTCTTTATTTCGACTTGTGAAGTTTCGTATTTAAAGTGGTTAGTAAATTTTCCTAACCACATAATAAAATTTTGTATTTGAGGGTTTTTAATATTTCCGTTTAATATTATTTTAATAGGGTTATTTAATAAATTGAGTTTAATAATATTTTTTTCTAAATTATTTTCAATTTTTAAAAATTCTTTGGCTTGGGTAAAATTAACATTTTCAGTTTTTTCATCAATAATATTTATGTAATCACCGGGTTTTAGATTTTGGGGTAATGTATTTTTGGGGTTTTCAATTATAATTCTTTTATTTTTATCTATTTTTAATTGGATTACATCATCATCAATTGCCTCAATTAAGGCAAGTAATGTTTTAACATTTTTTGTTTTTATAATATCTTTTAAGACACCAATATTGAATAAATTTATTCCGTTTAAGATATTTATCCCTCACTTTAATATTTCATAATCTTCTGGGTAGTCATATACAACTTTACCATATTTTCCATCGGCTAACTCTTTTAAGAATGTACTCATTGCTCTTTCAATGTCATAATTATTTCCTGAACTTATGAAATTTCTTCTTTTTGCAAAAAATGTTAAAAATTCAGTATAATCTTCAGGTATATTATCAGATTTTAAAGCATTCATTATTATCTTCGGATATTTTTCTTTAAAAAAGTTAAATGCATACTCAATAGCAAATTCTTTTTCATCCTCTTCTGGTTTTAATGATCCTATTAAAATTAATTTATACAAAATTTTCTTATTATATATTTCGCTATATAAAATACCAGGTGTATCAAGTAGCATGAATTGATCGTTTACACTTATCCATTGAAGTCCTCTAGTTACACCAGGTGTATTTCCAACTCTCAAAGCTTTTTTTCCTTTAATGCTGTTTATTAATGTGGATTTTCCAACATTAGGAATTCCAGCAACCATTACCCTCAATTCGCTAAACTTTTTTGGGAACGATTTATAAACTACCTTTGTTAAAAAACTTCTTACACTTATATTTTTGAGAGAGGTTTTTAAAATTTTATAACCTTTATTTTTATAGTATTTTTCCCAAAATTTTAAATTTTTTTCATCTGCAATATCTACTTTATTAAAAAGTATGATTCTATCTTTTGTTTTGAACAAATCTTCATATTCATATGCTCTACTTGCATAGGGAGCACGTGCATCAACTAATTCAAGAACTCCTTGCACTGTTTTCAAATAAGTTTTTATTTTACTTTTTGCTTTTTTTATATGACCAGGATACCACATTATTTTCACCTCTTAAAGAATAAAATTTAAATTTTCCAGATTTTTAAGTTGCTCTATTTTTATCAGAACAATATTTTTTGGATTTATTTTCTTAGTATAATTTTTAAATAACAAAAAATCCGGGAACTTCCCGGATTATTACTGGTGCCCCCAGGAGGAATCGAACCTCCATTTGCGGATTAGGAATCCGCCGTTCTATCCGTTGAACTATGAGGGCGAGATTGGAAATTTTTAGGACTATAACTATTTTAACAAAAAAAATGAGTAAAATCAATAAAGAAAATATAAAGATAAAATTAAAAAGAAGAAGCATAAAAACAAATTGCACATAACCTGGCCTTAATATTAATTTATTCCACAAAAATTAAAAAAACATATTATTTTACACAGTTTATATTATACTACCTAATTTTTTCCATTAGAGAAACTTCTTAAATTTGTCATAATCAATTTAGAATTATTCATTTCATGAATAATATTTTTTTCAAAATTTTTTATTTTTTTATTACTAACTAAATTTATAGTCTTAATAAAAATAATGCTATTCCACAAGCGCCATACCCCAAACCATAGCCAGTATTTCATCAACGAATAGACTCTTCCAAAAGATATTTCCTTTTTATCATAAAAAACTCTTGATTTTAGAAATTTGTAAAATTCAAATGCTTTAAATAAATATTTTTCTTTATATCCTTTTGCTTCACCTCCAAAAAAAAAGTCCAGGTCACTCTGGTTTTATTATACTAAAGTTCCCTGGACTTTGTCGACAGTCTGAAAGGGGCTTTAAGTACCCCTTTTTTAATAATGTTCAATATAATGAAAAATTTCTATAAATTTCTCTATAGATATATTTTCAGGTCTTGTTTTTGGATCAATATTACAAGCTTTTAATACATCTTCTGTTTTTTCGCCCAGTATTTGTTTTAAATTATTTTTTATAGTTTTTCTTCTTTGGGAAAATGCTATGTGTATAAATTTAAAAAATTTTAATTTATCAATATCTGGAATATTTTCTTTTGGAGTTAATTTAATTACAACAGAATCTACATTTGGATTAGGTATAAATGCATGAGGAGGTACTATTATTAATTTTTCCACAGAGCAGAAAAATTGTACGAATATGCTTAAAGGGCTATAGTTTTTTCCAGATTTCGCTAACATTCTTTCTCCATATTCTTTTTGTACCATTAATGTTGCTAATTGAAAGTCGGGAGTTTCTAAAAATATTTTTTCAAGTATTGGCGATGTAATATAGTAAGGTATGTTTGCAACATATTTTGGTTTAACAAATTTTGACAAATCAGCTTTCAAAAAATCTATGAATTGTATTTTTATGTTTTTGTAATTTTTAAACCTTTCTGATAATAATGGTTTCAATCTTTCATCTATCTCAAAAGCATAAACTTTAGCACCTGTATTTGCAATTTCTTCTGTTAAAGTTCCCGCACCAGGGCCTATTTCAATAACTGTGTCCTTATTTGAAATATTAGACTTTTTAACAATTTTTTTTGCAAATTCTTGAGTAGATAAAAAATTTTGACCAAGACTTTTTTTTAAAAAAATATTGTATTTTTTTAACCAATCTCCTGTTTTCATAAGACGCTCCCTTCAGTTGACAAAATAAAAAAAATGGTGTATAATTTCAAAAAAGTTAGTTAATTGGATTTATTCTCTGTTAATTATTTATATTTACTTAAAATAAAACATTTTTAGTAATTCCCCCTGTTTAACCTTTGCAGCCCATATGGGCTGTTTTTTTATATTTTCTTAAGATATTCTATTAGAAACATATTCCATATATTTCTAATAATAATTAGTAGAGGAATAGTAATCAAAACACCTACAACACCATATAATTGTCCAAATATAAGTAATGAAACTAATACCAAAAACCAATTTAAATGAACTTTCCCTCCAGATATTTTTGGAGATAAAATCCACATTTCAAGTTGATTTGCAGTTAGAATAATTATTAATGCCTTTAAAATTCCCCATAGACCGAAATTAGTGAATCCTAATAGAATAACAGGTATAGACGTAATAAATGCACCTAAATATGGTATAAAGTCAGTTATTCCGGCAAGAATACCTAAAAATAATGGATATGGAAAACCTAAAATTAAGGCAGTAATCCATGTGATAACACCAACAAAAAAAGCTGTTATAATCTGTCCAGAAACAAATAATCTCAAGTCTTTTATTGTATTAATAAAAAATTTTTTTGTTATTTTAAGTTCAGAATTTGGAAAAAATTTATCTAGTGAGTTCCACAGGTGCTTACTTATAATAGCCATGTATGCAGATGCAACAATTAATAGTAATCCAACTGTTATAAAATTAGATATATTAGAAGCTAAGTAGCTTGCAATTTGAATTATTAAGTTTTTAAGATAATTTCCAGCAGTATCTAAAAAGGTATTTATAACTTCACCGGTTTTTCCTGGAATAGCGTTAAAATTAAAATCTTTCACAACATCAAAAGCTTTTTTCCCTTCCTCTATTGTAATAGGTATTAAACTATACAATGCATAAACTATAGCACCATAGAAAATTAAAGAAGCTAAAGGGACAGTGATTTTTCTTGAAATTTTTAATTTTTCTAAATATGAAGCAATGACATCTATTAATATTGTGAAAAATAAAGCAACTACTAAACTTCCAAGTATTGTAGGAAAAATTTTTAACATAATTAAAAAGGCTATTAAATAAGACACAATAAACCAAAATGATTTAGACATAATATCACCACACATTATAATTAAATTTTAATAAGTTTATTATGTTTTATAGACATTTCTTCTTTTGATATAATAATATCATATTCTGTTTTTAAATCTTCCAATAAAGTGGTAGATTTTTTATTTCTTTTAAAATACCACCAAAATATATAAGGATCTGTTGTCAGGATGTCTGATTTATTATATATATTGCTATTTTTTATGATTAGGTTATTTATTAAAATGGAATTTGAATCAATGTTATCGATTTTATAAACATTTTTGTATTCTAATTTTAAAGCAATTGAGGGATTGGATAGAAAGCGTTGTAAAATCAAAAGAGCACTGTTTTGATCTTTTGCTTTTTTTGCTTTTTTTGCATTTAGAAAGTTTTTTGTTAAAGAATAACTTTGTTGCGTAGTTAATCGTTCATCGATTAAAAAGATGTCTGTGTTAAATGTATTTTTTATTTGAATACTGAAGTTAATAGTTTCAAATGTTTGAGTTGAATATCTTCCAGACATCGAAATAGGGAGACCAATTATAAAAAGATCTCCCGTTTTATAGATTTCATTTTTTAATACATTTAATAATTTGTTGGTGTTAACTGTTCCTCGTATTGTTGGAATCTTTAAGATATCATCACTAGTAGCAATACCTGTTTTACTTAGTCCATAATCAAGTCCAATATACTTCAAAAGTGTAACATCTCCTCAATTATGTCTTTTTTTGTTTTTTTCATTTCATATTTTATTTCCATATCTTTTAATATTTTTTCAACTACATCTTCATCATCTTCAGAAATAGCAATGATAGGGAATCCACCCAACGGGAAAAATTTTGAAAAGACTTTGTTTTTTCTTAATTTATCTAATACCTTTACAAGATACTTTTGTTCAACTTTAATATAAGTATTCAAATCCTTAGTTGTTTTTTTCATTATCTAACCTCCGCAATTTGATTGTTTAACAACGAAATTAAACTTCGTGATTTAAAATTCAAGAAAAATTTAATAGAATTTTTTAAAATCCATTTATCTAAAATACTTTCTTTTGCTTTTACGTTTTTGTGTATTAAATCCAATCTAAAATCTTCAATGGTTTTTAATCCTCCAGAAGTGTTTAATATAATTCCGGCATTAATTAATTCATCTATAATAGTTTTTATAAATTCTGTATCGTTGTTAAAATATTTTTGAGAAATATTTTGTATATTTATGTTTTGATTATTTTTAATTATTTCATACACTTTTTTCATTATTTCAGGTGATGGATATATTCTCGAAAAATCGTACATGAATTTAGTTGAAAAATCTGTATTATATGCCATTACAAAAATGATGTTATCTTTTTTATTATGAGGCCATGAAGAAATTAAATCTAATAGTTCTAAACGAGTTTTAGGAACATCATAAAGCATTATTATGGAATTTCTATCTTTTTGTTCAAGAGCTAATCCATCATTTGAAAATTCAGAAATAAGTATTCTAGAAGGCCCCTTTTTGTTTAATTCTCTTATATTGATTTTTTCAAAGAATGTATGCATGTGAGAATAATATATAATATAATCTTCTGAATATTCATACGTTGATGATATATATGGTTTTAAATTAATATATGAAGACACATTATTTACTATAATATTCAAATTTTTTGAATTGTATAAATAATCTTTTATTAAATTTAATTTATTTGAATTAATTTCTTTAGCAACTTCGAAAGATGGAACATTTGTATTAACATTTGCGACCCTATATCCGCTTAATTTTAGAAATTCTTTTATACTTTCATCATAAAAAGTTCCTAAAATGCTGATTTCATAGGTTTTCGATCTAATTATTTTCCTAAACTGAATATATTCTGGAATATTTGCAATGGTTGGATGCGAAAAGGAATATATAGGTTCATCGATTAATAAATTTTTTGAAAAATCATTTAACCTTTGTATATTTTGAATATATGCAGGTACAGTTAGTAGTATAACTTTTTTGCTTTTTAAGATGGTGTTTTCTATTTTTGATTTTTTATTGTAATATATACTATCAGATGAAATATATTGATTGATAATTTTATATGTATAATCTAGTAGTAAATGAGATGCACCAATAATTAATAGATTTTTACCTTTTGATATTGTGTTTTTAATCTTTTCAATTAATAAAGTGTTTTTAATTTTTAAAGGAGCAAATATTGCATTTTTATTTTGTTCAATCATATCTAATAAAATTTTATATTTGTAGTTTGCCAAATGATGAACATTATCTTTTGCATGTAGAGAGATCAATAAATTTCCAGAATTTCCCTTTTCTGTTAAGGAATCTCCAATAAATTCTATATCTTTAATATAAAATTTTAAAACCTTTTGATTGTTGTAATATGTTCTTTCAATTCTAAAATTACCAACTATATTACATTTTAAATTTCCAGTGATTCCTTCTTTTTTATTAGATAAAACTCCATAACCAACTGTTTCAAAAATCATACCTTTTTCTGTTTTGGCAAGAGCAGCAAGATTTTCTTCTTCAGCGCCAAAAATTTTTATTTTTTCAAGTGAAACATTTCTTATTAAAAAGGTTGGTTCAGGATTTTGATATCCAAACGGTTCTAGTAATGAAATATCATCAAAGAATGTACTCCATAAACTTTCTATTTCCATATCTATTTCTATTTCTGCTTCTGGTTCTTTATTTCCATATATATTTTCATATATTTTGTTAATTTCTTCTCTTAAATACTCTATCTTTTCAGAGTCAATGGTGAATCCAGCTGCTAGTTCGTGGCCTCCATATTCTTTAAAAAATCGATCATTTTTTTGAGTTAAACTTTTCATTAATTCAATCAAACTAATACCTTGAGGACTTCTAGCTGAACCTTTTCCTGTGTTATCTTCAGAAGTAGTAGAAACAAGTAATACGGGTTTATTAAATTTATTTGAAAGTTTGGAAGCTACAATACCTAAAACACCTAAATGCCAATCTTTTCCACTTAAAACAATAACTTTCTTGTTATGATAATCAGGATTTATGTCCATTAAACTTAAGGCGGATTTATAAATTCTTCTTTCATGTTTTTGACGTTCAGTATTTAGATCAAGTAATTGTTTTACCTTTTTCTCTAAATTTTTATTTTCCTCAGTCATTAAAAGTTCAAAAGCTTTCATGGCATCAGCCATTCTTCCTGCAGCATTTATTTTGGGAGCTATTTTATAAGCAACTACATAAGATTTAACTTCTTCGGGAATAACACCTATTTCCTGCATTAAATATTTTAATGCAGGATTTGGATCGTTTCTTAATTTTTCCAGCCCTTTTTTTACAAAGAATCTATTTTCTGATTTTAATGGAACAATATCAGCTATAGTTCCTAATGCTACTAAATCAATTAAGGAAAAAGGATCAAAGGAAGAAATATTTAAGCTTTTATGAATAGCCAGTAAGACTTTAAAAGCAACACCAACACCAGATAATCCTTTGAAGGGATAATTATCATCTTTTCTTTTTGGATTGATAATTGCATCAGCATTGGGTAATAACTCTTGTGTTTCATGATGGTCTGTAATTATAATTCTCATATTTTTATCTTTTGCATGATTAACTTCTTTTAAAGATGTTGTCCCGCAGTCAACCGTTATTATATTTTTATACCCTTTTTCATATAACTCATCAATAGCTTCTATATTTAAACTATAACCCTCATCAATTCTATTAGGTATATATGCTTCAATATCCCACCCTAGAGCTTTAAAACCTTGATATAATACAGCAGCGGCTGTTACTCCATCTGCATCATAATCACCATATACAACAAGTTTTTCTTTTCTCTTTTTAATATCTAATAACAATTCTACCGCTTTATCCATGTCTTTTAAAAGAAATGGATCAATTATAGCGGATTCATCTGGATATAAGAATTCATCAATATCTTCTTTTGTTGTAATACCTCGTGCTATAAGAAGTTTTATTAAAAATTCGGATAATCCCGTTTCAGAAGATAATTTTCTTGCTAATTTTAATCTTTCTGTAAATAGAGAATTATCCGAGTCCCAAAAGACCCTCCAATTCTTTTTCAAAATATTCTCTCCTCTCTATTTATTTTTTTATTTTGTTATAATTATACAAAATTTTTGCTATAAATAATATTAGGAATATATTCCATTAATTTTAATTTAACGTTAATTCATTTTTCTTCCCTTTAATACTTAATTAGAGAATGTAACAATATTAAAAATTTTATGGTATAATTTATATTATAGAAATTGGGGGTGAAAAAGTGGGCATTAAAAAAGCATTTTTAATATTATTCATCTTAATATCATTAGTCTTATATGCTGAAGATAATAGAAAAACGTTATTAATTTATTCGAAAGGATATTCTTATCTTTCATCTAAAGTAGAGCATAAATTAAAAGAAAGGTTGGTAGAACTAGGAAAATATAGATTAATAGAAAGAGATTTGAATGTTTTAGGTGAAGTGGAAAGAATATTAAGTGGTGTTGCTAATAAGGAAGATTTTGATAATAAACAATTAGCAGCTGATTATATAGTATATGTAGAAGTAATTGATGCTGATTCAAGAAGAAAGAGTGATGATGAAGGGAATGTTTGGTTTGAATATGAAATTGAAGGAGCATATAGGTTGATAGATGTTGAGACCAGCCAAATTCTTGAAATAAAAAGTATTAATGCGTATGGTTCGGCTAATGTAACTAAATTTATTTCAGAAGATGAGGCTAGAAATATGGCAAAAGACCAAGCCTTAGATTATTTGGTAAGCTCTTTGGTATATAGAATGAATAAATTATTTTTAATAAATGCTAATATTATAAATATTGAAGGTAAGATGGTTTTAATTGATGCAGGAAGAAATGTTGGTATATATAAAGGAATGATGTTTTCATTTGCAAAAATATATAAAGTTAATAATGATGTATATAGAAAAAAAGATGGTAAATTAATAGCAAGAGAAGTTTCTGATCAATCAGCAATTTTAGAAATATTAGTCAAACCTAAGTTTGAATTAGGTGATGATGTAAAGATTATTGAGAATCCGGATTTATCACCAATAAGGGGGCATATTAAATTATCAGGAGGATATATTTTCAATAATAATTATTTACTTAGAATAGATTTTGCAGGCGATAATTATAAAGGCTTTGAATTTGGAACATATATGGATTTTGTTTTTATGAATAGTACACCTATATTATCTACAGGACTTTCTTTAAACTACTCAAATCAAATTGGGAATTTAATACCTCAACTGGGGGTTGATTTATATATATCTTCTTCTTTTAATTATGATTCAGAATATGCTACTAATATTGCTTTAGGGATAAGTCCAAATCTAGGTATTGAATTATTGTTAACAGACAATTTTGCTTTTACTATTAATGGAGGATATAAGTTAGAAACGGGAATTGAAGGAAATTACAATGAAATAAATTCTCCTTTTGTAAGATTTGGAATAGACATATTGTTTTAAGTTATTAATAAAAAATGCTGCAATTGTTTGCAGCATTTTTTATCCTTTTAAGCCAGAACTTACAAGACTTTTAACAAATAAATTCTGTATTGCAAAGAAAATTATTAATGTTGGAATAAGAGCGATCATTGTACCAGCCATTATAGTTCCCCAATTATTTGAAGCTTCAGCGTCGATCAGCATTTTAACCCCAATTTGAACAGTTTTCATTTTATCATCCATTGTAACGATTAATGGCCACAAATAAAGGTTCCATGCATAAACAAAGTTTATTAAAGCTGCTCCACCTAGCATGGATTTTGAAAGAGGTAATAATATCTTCCAGAAATATTGCATTGAAGTTGCACCATCAATTTTTGCAGCATCACTTAATTCTTTTGGTATAGTTAAAAAATGTTGTCGCATTAAAAAAGCATTTGTGGCACTAGCTGTAAAAGGAATAATAAGTGCAAAATATGTATTTATCCATCCAAATTGTTTCATAATCAAGAATAAAGGTAAAATCATAACTGTTTCTGCTGGTAAAAATAATGTTATAAAAAGAATCATAAAGGATAAGTTTTTGCCTCTAAATTGAAAATTAGCAAAAGCATATCCGGCTAATGTTCCTGTAACTAATTTTCCAAACGTAATAAAAAAAGCAACTATTGCAGAATTTAAAAGCATTCTTCCTAAATCTACAAGTTGTAATGCTTCTTTATAATTTTCCCAATGAAATGTACTAGGCAATAATTTTGGTGGGAAGGTATATACTTCGGTTGGTTTCATAAAACTCATACTTAAAGCTAATAATACTGGTGCCATAACTATTAATGAAATAATAATTAAAGTTATTTCAGATAAAATTAAATTTGTCTTTCTTTTTTTTGAAATACTTGAAGCCATCAAAATCACCTCACTGATAATGGACGGATTTTTCAACGTTGTGGAAGTATATAAAGGTTATAACTCCCATAATTGCAAACATTACAATAGATTGTGCTGCTGCGGAGCCGTTATTTTGGAATGCAAATGCATCTAGATATAATTTATAAATCATAGTAGTGGTTGTTCCTAATGGACCACCTTTTGTCATTATATCTATAATACCAAAAGAGGCGAACATAGTAGTTGTGAAATTCATTATAAATAAATAAAATGTAATAGGTGATAATAGTGGAAATTTTATTTTCCACATTCTTTGCCATATATTAGCACCATCTATCATTGAAGATTCCAGTAATGAATCTGGAATCGATTGTAGTCCAGCTATATAAAAAATTAAATCAAAAGGAAGCATTTTCCATATTGTTGCCAACATGACAGCAATAAAAGCATAAGGTGTTGTGGTAAGCCAATCCGTATTTATACCAAATAATTCCATAAATAAATAGTTTAAATAACCTACGGTTGGAGTTAACAAAAATGACCATAATGTACCTGCTATTGCAGGAGAAATAGCATAAGGTGTGAAAATGAATAATCTAAATAATCTAGTGCCTGGAATGTTTTGAACTAATAATTGAGATATTAAAAAAGCTATAAAAATCGTTAAAAATACAGATAAAAATGAATATAAAAAAGATGTTAAAATAACTCTATAATATTCGGAATCAGTAAAGAGGTCTTTGAAATTATCAAGACCCACAAAAATGCTTCTATTCCCAAAGAATGATTCTTGATAAAAACTTAATTTAAACGAATAAATAGCAGGCCAATAAATGAATATAAATATTATAATGAATGTTGGAATAAGTAAAATGTAAGGTGTTAACTTACTTTTCCACGACATATATCATTCCTCCTCTAAAAAAAGGGCGGAATACTCCGCCCGATTTAATTTTAAAATTATTTAAATACTCTATTGTATCTTTCTAATGCTTTTGTTACAGTCTTAGCGGCGTCGTCAAGAGCTCTTTCTACGGTTTTTTTGCCATTTATGACATTTTCATATTCTGTTTCAATAACTTCTCTTGTTTCTGGGAATACACCCATTACAGCACCGTTTGTATTTACAGTTTGTTTGGATAATAATAATTCCATAATTGCTGTTAAGTAATTTGGATGTTCAGAATAGAAACTTTCAGATAATAATTTTTCTATAGCATCTTTTCTTACAGGGAAATAACCGGTTTCGAGATGCCATCTTATTTGTTGTGCTGGTTCAGTCATCCATTTTACGAATTCCCATGCAGCGTCTATTTCTTCTTTAGGGTGATTCTTAAGAATCCACAATGATCCGCCACCAATTACAGAGCCACCTTGAACACTTAAATCAGGTTTTGGTAAAAATGCTGTTCCAACTTCAAAACCATTTTCTTTTGCGGTATCAACAAAGAATTTAACATCAGATGTTGAATATAATACCATACCAGCCTTTTGTGAGATAAATATTTGTCTTGCACCAGACCAATCTTCTCTCTTAGTGTTTAATAATAAACCTTCGTCTGTCATTTTTTTGAATAAATTGAATATATTTTGGCCAGCTTTGCTGTTAAATACAGCTTCAGTAGGTCTTACACCAGCTCTTCCATTACCGTTATTAACTAATGGAGCGTTCTGAACAGCCATTAATTGTTCAAAGAACCATGAATGTGTTGGCCATGTTAAACCATATCTAACAACATTACCATTTTCATCTTTCTTTTGCAATTTTCTAGCATATTCTATTAATTCATCATATGTTCTTGGTGGTTTATTTGGATCTAATCCAACTTCTTTGAACATTGTTTTGTTGTAGAATAATATAGCTGTTGATGAATTAAATGGCATTGAGTACATTTTTCCATCTACTGTGTAATAGTTTGTTACTTGCTCTAAAAATGCACCTTTATCAATTGATGGATCTTCTTCAATCAAATCACCTATTGGAACAGCAATACCTCCGTCAATCATTGCTTGAGTACCAATATCGTATATTTGTACAACATGAGGAGCATTTCCAGCTTTTACAGCAGCAACCGTTTTGTTAAATGTGTCTCTGTAAGATCCAGTGTACTGTACATTGATCTTAATATCTGGATGTGTCTTCATGAAATCTTCAGCCATACTTTGCAATAACTCAATTCTCCACCCACTCATAGCATGCCAGAATTCAATAGTTACTTGAGCAAACATAGAAATACTTAAAACTACAACTAATAAAACGAGTAACTTTTTCATATAATTCCCCCCTTAAAAAAATAGTTAATAATTTTAGAATGTATTAATATTATACTACTTTTTTAAACAAAATGCAACAAATTAATCTTCATTATCAAAAATTATTTTAAATTCTAAATGGTGTTTTTGAAATATATCTAAAATTTTTGGATTAAAATGTTCTGGTTTAGTTCTTCCATCGCCTTTAAGTATAATATCAAATGTAATTTCATGAGAGAAGCCTTTTTTATATGGTCTATCGCTTCTTAAAGCATCGTATACATCTGCAAATGCAACAATTTGTGCTTCTATAGGTATTTTATCACCTTTTAAACCATAAGGATAACCAGATCCATCATATTTTTCATGATGATATAAGGAGATATTTTTAGCAATTTTAAAATATTTTTCCGATAATATTCGGGCTCCATATATTGTGTGTTTTTTTATTTCTTCCCATTCTTCATCACTTAAAGAACCTTTTTTTAGCAATATAGATTTATCTACCAAAATTTTTCCTAAATCATGTAGTGGGGAATATGTATAAATATCATCTATGAATTTTTGATCTAAATTTAATTTTTCGGCAATTAATTTTGAGTATTTTGCAACTCTGTATATGTGTTTTCCAGTATAGTTATCATATTCTTCAGCGATAAATGCAAGCTTATTTGCCAAGTTAATGTATGATTTTTTAATATCTTCATAACTAAATTTTTCTAGCCAAAATGCCTTTGCAAGATTACCAAATATTTCTAATAATTCTTTTGATTCTTCCGAAAAAGATTTATCACTATTAATATCAATATCTAAACAAAAATTAATCCAGTTGTTTTCATTTAATTCAATTTCATAAATAATAGTTTGTTTAATAGGTTTAGAAGCTTTTTTTAATAGAGTATAACTTTCTTCATCCATTTCTATTTTTTCATTTTCAATAATATTATAGTTAATCATACGAATATTTTCAGTTGAAGGAATATGTCCAGCTGCATATTTAACTTTTTTTAATAAATCAAAATTATGTCCATAGGTAGTTAAAAAAGTCCATTCATTTGTTTTTGAGTTGATATGTATTATACTGCCGTAATCGGCTTCTGGAATTAAGTTTATAGCAGTTCTTAAGAGATCATCATAGAATATTTTTAAGGGATTGGATATTTTTAGTTTCGATATCATTTGCATTAATTGAATTAATTTGAAATTTAAATTTTCTATTTCATTATAATTATCTTCTAACTCTTCATTAATAGAGCTTAATTCATTTATATAAGAATCTAATTCTTGGTTTTTTCTCTTTAGTTTTTTTGTAATTTTTTTTAAAAGCAAATAAAAAATTAGAGAACTAAAAAACAGGGTAAAAATAATTATAATAGATAAATTCAAAGCATTTCTAACCCATGTTGGAACGAAAATCTTTTCTTTAAATATATATTTTTCTAAAAGAGAAAAGTATATGGAATTTTCATCTTTTTTCCATTTGTTTAAGTAATAATCAATACTACTTATAATTTTTTCTTCAGTATTTTTTGAGAATCCATAATAAACTTCTATAGGCAAAAAGACTATAGGACTCTTATAAAGATTATATGTTTCGTTTGAGTATAGTCTATTTACAACTCCAGCATCACAAATCTTATCTTTTACAGCTTTTAAAACTTCATCATAAGAATTGAATTCATGAAATTCTATATTTAAATTCATTTTTTTTGACAAATTTTTTATACCATTTTCATGAGTATAGTATATATCATTTTTTAAAACGGCAATCTTTTTATTTTTTAAATCCAATAAAGAATCTATATTACTATTATTAGAATATATTATTCCCCAATTGGTAAAAAAAGGTTCTCTAGGATATTTTATAAAACGTTCTCTATCATTATTTTTACCTAGAGCAATTATAATATCAATTTTATTATATTTTATTTTTTCTAGCAAATCACCAAAAGTATCATATTGAAATTTTAAATTTAATTTTTCTCTTTTTGATATTTCTTTTAACAGATCAACGGCTAAACCTTTGTATTTACCATTTTCATTATATACTAAAGGTTTATTATCGTACACGCCAACTATTAAAGTTTTTGCTATAATTGAGGTGGAAAAAATCACCAAAAAAAGGAAATATAATTTTTTCAAAATTCCACCTACTTATTTAAATTTTTATAATACTTATAATATGGTTTTACATAAAACACTTCTTGTATATTCATCAAGTGGTTTATTACATCATATAACCTTTTGGTATTTTCAGTATTATATATATATTTAGCTACAATTGGAATGTTTTTTTCATGAATATCTTCGTCTTTTAAAATGCTTTTTATATAAAAAGCCTCAACAGCTATTTTAAATTCATTAAAATCTGCATTTAAATGAACAGGAGTCTTCATACTAACGTAATCACTTCCATCTTTTCCTATAAACTTCCCTGAAAATTTTAACGCAATACCAAATGAACCAACTACTTTATTTGTAAGATTTAGATCTTTTTTAGCTGCATGTATAGCTTCGATAATTGAATTAACTTTTTTTTCTTTAAATAAATTAAATACGTAATTAATAAATTTATCCCTAAATTCTGGATAAGGAAGTATTTTTTCATGTTTAATTTCCCATCTTCTCGGTATAGGAACCAGTATATATCCTTTAGAATTTTTCCATAATCGTTTTTCTTCAATCATTTTTATAATTAATTCTTTAAGTGAATATTTAGAATTTTTAGTTATCCATGGATTTTTTTCTTGTGCTTTTGAAATCAATTGTTCTAATTTTAAAGGAATAACGCTTGTTGCTAAAAGTCTTTCAATATATCTCATATAATTTTCTTCATATTCGCTATATTCACCGTTTTTTGAATAAAACTCGTTTCTAATTTCTTTTATTAAATGATTTATAAAATCGCTGTATGATAAAAAGCCAAAATCTCTATAATCAATCTTCATTCCTGTAACAATTCTTTTAATAATGTTTTCGTTAACATCATCATATTGATGTTCTTCTATAATTCTAATTATTTCATCAACTATATCTTCTATAGTATCTTTGTCTTCGATTTTTTCTGATTTTACGATATCTTCATATGGTATAAATACATCAGCAGATAATTCCATTTCTTTAGAAGTGTTTTTACTTCTACTAACTACTATAACCTCTTTTCCATATATTCTCAACTTTTTTACTAATGGAACAAAATCCGCATCACCAGTAACTAAAACAAATGCATTTATATGAGGCAATGAGAACATTGTTTCAATTGCATCAATTGCTAGCTTTATATCATTTCCTTTTTTGTTTTCAAAACCATCTTCTGGCATTTCTATTAATTCAATACCATGCCTTGAAAACGAAAACATTGTTGCGGGATATTTTGACCAATGAGCATAGGCCTTTCCACCAACAATTTTACCTAACTCTTTAATCTTTTCTATTATTAATTCTGGATCGACAGGTTGATTCTGATAATCCATAAAAATAAAAATGCTTTTAATACTTTCACCATCCTTTTTTATATTTGCTAATAATACTTTCCGCTACTCTTATTCCGTCAACAGCGGAAGATGTGATTCCGCCAGCATATCCAGCGCCTTCTCCAATTGGGAAAAGACCCTGAGTATTTACACTTTCATAATTTTCATTTCTTTCAATTCTAATAGGTGATGAACTACGTGTTTCAACACCTGTAAGTAAAGCATCAAAGTTAGAAAAACCTTTCATTTTTTTCCCCATTGCTATTATACCTTCTTTTAAAGATGAAGAAATATATTCAGGGAAAATTTTATTTAGATCATAAAATACTGTACCAGGCAAATAGGTTGGTTTTACTTGTCCGAATTTTTTTGACTGTTTATTTTTTAAAAAATCACCAAATAATTGAACAGGGGCATAATAGTTTTTTGATATTTCAAATGCTTTTCTTTCGTATATTCTTTGGAATTCTACTCCTGCTAAAGGATGATAAGAGGGAAAATCTTCTGGAGAGATACTTACTAAAATAGCGCTATTTGAATTAATATTATCTCTTGCAAATTCACTCATGCCATTTGTAACAAGCATATTCTTTTCAGAAGCCGAAGCAACAACATATCCTCCGGGACACATACAAAAAGTATATACAGCACGTCCATTTTTTGATCTATGAGAAAGTTTATAATCAGCTGCTTTTAATTTTGGATGGTTATAGAATTTGCCATATTGAATCTTATCAATAGTTTCCTTTAAATGTTCTATTCGTACTCCTATTGAAAAGGGTTTTTGAGAAATTTTAATGCCGTTTTTATGTAATACCTTAAATGTATCTCTTGCGCTATGACCAATAGCTAATATTACTATTTCAGAGGATATTTTTTCTGAATTATTGACAATTACTCCTTTAATTTTATTATTTTCAATAATAAAATCAGTGACTTTTGAATTGAAATAAACTTTACCACCTAATTTTTCTATTTTTTTTCTGATATTTTTTACGGCTATTTCAAGCTTATCGGTTCCAATATGAGGTTTATTATTATATAATATTTCCTCTGGAGCACCAGCTTTTACAAACTCTAAAAGCATTTTACGTATTCTATTATGTTTGTCTTTTATTAAAGTATTTAATTTTCCATCAGAAAAAGTTCCAGCTCCTCCTTCGCCAAATTGGACGTTACTTTCTTCATTTAATATACCGTTTTTCCAGAAATTATTTACGTCCCTTTTTCTTTCATCAACAGATTTTCCTCTTTCTAAAATTATAGGTTCAAAACCAGCTTCTGCTAATATTAAACCAGCAAACAATCCAGCTGGACCAGTTCCAACAATTATAGGTTTTGATTTTAAAGGAGTTGAACCATGAAAGGGGAGAGTATATATTTTTTCGGGAGCACGTAAAGCGATATTCGATAAATCATAATCAACATCAAAATCAATAGAATAAACGAAATAAATCATTTCATGTTTTTTTCTTGCATCAATAGAACGTTTAACAATTTCTATATTTTTTATATCAGATATAGGTATATTTAATTTTTTTGATATTTGTAATTTTATTTCGCTGATACTATGATCGATAGGTAAGGATAAATTATTTATTCTCCACATCATTTTCTCCTTTATAGAACTCTAATAGTATATTATTATTTTTAGCTATATACATTGCCTTATCGGCTAAATTAATTAATTCATCAAGATTTTCACTGTCTTCTGGGAAAAAACTAACACCAGAATTAAATTCTATGTGGAAAATAACATTTTTGTATTTAAATGGGGTTTTCAATTTTTCATTTATTCTATTTATTATATTTATTATCTCTTTTTTGTCAATATCATGAAATAATACAACAAACTCATCCCCACCCATTCGTGCAGGGAAATCGCTATTTCTAATAGTCATTTTTAAAGCTTCAGCAAATTCAAATAAAAAGTGGTCTCCTGCATCATGACCATAATTATCATTTATTGATTTAAACTTTTTTAAATCAAAGTAAGCTATTGCTAATCTTTGATTACGCCTTTTGGCATAATTAATCATTCTTTCACCATACTCCATAAAAAATGCACGATTTGGAAGAGTTGTTAATTGATCATGTAAAGCCATAAATTTTAATTTTTTTTCTAATAAATTTCTTTTAATAACTTGAGATAATTCACTTGAAATAATCTCTCCTAATTGAATATCATTTTTGTCAAAGGCATTTTCAGACTTAAATGAGTCTAAATTAATAGACCCTTTTATTTTATTATCAATAATTATTGGAATTACTAATGTGGATTTTATTTTATCGATTTTTCCATATTGTTTCATATTTTCAACATCTTCATTTGTTCTATATTTACTTTCAATTTTTTTTCTAATTAATACTTTTTTTTGAGGAAATAGTAGTTCCTTAGTTAATTTAACATTTTTAATTTTTTCAAGATCAAAATTTTTAGCAGCAACAAAATGAAATAATCCATCATTTTCTTTCATTAAAATACTTCCCGCATCCGCTCCATCGATAATTTCAATAGCTTTTGTTAAGAAGAAGTTATATAATTCATCGTTGCTAATAGAAAAGGATTTAATTATTAGTTTATGTATTTCTTGAATTTTCTTGTTTAAATTTCCATATTTTATTTTTTCTGTAATATCATATCCAAAACATACGAAAACTTTTTCATTTTCAATTTCATCATAATAAATTGAGCTAAATAAATCAAGGAATACTTCCTCATTATTAGCAGAGATAAATTTTAAAGTAGATCTTTTTTTAAAAGTGTTATTAGTATCATTAAAGAAGGTTTTAAAATTTAACAATCTACTTTTTAATTCACTTTTGGGTATAAAATTGTCGAAAACATTTACATTTATTATTTTTTCTTTTGGAAGTCCTATTAAATTACTTCCAAAATTATTTATATCTTTTATTATTCCATTTTTATCTAATTTAATGTATAAAAAATCAAAATCATTGAAGTCGATATTCATTTTATTACCCCTTGTTTTATGATATCATATTATTATATCCTATTAA
>NZ_BAAHYY010000034.1:0-23066 GCF_054657315.1 Marinitoga arctica
TCGCTTAACTTTATTATTAAGTTTCCAAACATTGTTGGAATATCATCTGTTGTTGGTTCTATACCTTCATTTGCATACAGTTCATTTATTTTATCATATAAGGATTTTATAAATTTCTCAAATGTTATTAATGTATTATCTGACATATCAAGTTTTATTATTGGATATTCCTTAAATTCCCATTTGTCATATATGTATGTATCTTTAAATAATTCTTTTTCACCTTTAAATAGATAGTATAATGTTGATATTGTTAAACTCTTTCCAAATCTTCTTGGGCGTGAGAAAAAGTAAAACTTTCCACTGTTTATTAGATTATACAAATATTTTGTTTTATCTACATAAATATAATTTTCTTCTATTATTTCTTTATAATCCTGTACGCCTATTGGTAATTTTTTCATCAAGCCACCGCCTCCACATGTAAAAAATAACTTTTTCTCTTTATCATTTACATAAAATTTTTATGTTCTCAAAATAGCCACTAATACGGCTATTATAATTTAAAATTAACCCAAACGTTTCTTTTATAATGACAATATGGTTGCTTACCCGTTTTTTCATAATAATTTTGATGATAGTCTTCTGCTAAATAAAATTTTTTGGCCTCTGCTATAGATGTTTCAACTGGATATTTTTCTTCTAATTTCTTTTTCAATTTTTCTGCGATTTCCTTTTGTTTTTTATTAGTATAAAAAATAACACTTCTATACTGTGTTCCTACATCAGGACCTTGTCTATTATATTCTGTAAAATCATGTATTTCAAAAAAATATTTTATTAATTCCTCTTCAGAAATTACTTTCGGATCAAATATTACTTCTACAGTTTCAGCATGCCCAGTTCTTCCGGTGCATACATCTTCATAGGTAGGATTTTCCAAATGACCTCCCATATAACCAACTCTTGTTTCGGTTACACCTTCTAATTTTTTTAGTAAATGTTCTACTCCCCAAAAACACCCTGCTGCAAAATAAATTTTTTCAGTATTTTCTATTTATAACACCTCACTATTATAATTTAAAATTTGTCAATTTATAATAAATATTCTTACCTGACCCACATTTTTTCAATACTTTTTTCAACATATTCTTTTAATATATTTCTTGCCCTTCTTTCACCAACATTAAAAATTTTTTCAATATCCTTTCGTTTAATCTTACCATTTTTTAGAATAAAATCTAACACTTTTATAAAAGCATCTCTATTTTCGATAATTTTATATATAACAACTTTAAAATATCTTCCATCATCTATAAATTCCGGCTTTTTTAATCCATTTTTACTACATAATTCTATTATTCTTCTTATGCCTGTTCCCCATTGTTCTATATATCCAATTTCTTTAAAAAATCTAGCAATAACTTTATTTCTTATTTCTGAACGACCATCTTTTATTGTTTCTACATTTAAATTTCCTGGAAGGCCACCTGGTGATGTTACTTCAATTCTATTATCAAAAATTGCAAATTTTATATCAGAATTAATTGAATAGTCTCTGTGAACTACTGCATTCACAATTACTTCTCTAAGTACTTCTATTGGTACAATATATTTTTCCTCTCTAGCTAATCCTTTTATGATAACATTTCTTTCAATATAAATTTTTGCAAAATTTATCGCATCCTCAACAATTTTATATAAAGGTCCCGTAAATTCTTTGCTATCTATAAATTCATTTATATTATTTCCTTTAAATCTAGCACATTTTATTCCAGAGTATTCAAACTGTTCTCTCAACCCTAATATCAAAGCTCCACCAATTGTAAGATAAATTTTATTATTATATTTTTTTATAATTTTAAGATTAAACAATTTATTTTCATCCAACTTTTTACCTGTTAAATTCTCAAAATCCTTTTTTATTATATTAAAACCAATGTTATCTATTTCATAAAAAAATAATTCTTCATCATAAGAAATATTTAATCTTTCCCTTTCTAACGATTTTAATACTATATTATCTGCTACTCTTGTTGTTGATCAAATTCTTATATATGCTTTTTTTACATTTTCCTTTTCTTTCAAAAAATATGGTTTCATCTGACCAGGATATATTTCAACAATTAATAAGTTTTTACCTTTAATATTTTTTATATAAATTTCAGGAATAATTATAGGAACGCATTTTTCGGAAATTAAATTTGAAATTTTATCTTGTCAGTTTATATTTTCTATATTATTTATTATAACATATATTTATACACAGTTTTTATTTCAATACAATCACAAAAAATCCAATCTTCACTTTAAATATGTTATAATCAAAATATGGAGGTGAAAAAATGAAAAAATGTGGAAGAGATGTTTTGAAGTCAAATTGGAAAGATTTAGAGGTTGAGGTTCCAGATAGAAAAAAAGGAATTCCTATTCCACCGTATATTAAACCTTTTAATGAAAATGGGGAATTTGTTGATTTAATACCTGTTAAAAAGATAAAGTTAGGTAATGTTGATTTAAGAAATATTTTAGATAATAGAAAAAGTCGAAGAAATTTTAAAAGTATCTCAATAACATTAGAAGAATTATCATATTTACTTTATTATACTCAAGGTGTGAAAAATATTGTGAAAGACAAAGTGACTTTTAGAACAGTTCCTTCAGCTGGTGCAACTCATCCATTAGAAACGTATTTGTTGATTTTTAATGTTGGTGGTGTTGATAAAGGTTTATACAGGTATATACCAACCATACATAAACTTTTATTAATTAAAAAAGGAGATTTTTCTGAAGAAATTATTAAAGCCACGTTAGGTCAAACTTTTATTGGAAAAAGCGCTGTTGTTTTTATTTGGAGTGCTATTCCTTACAGAACAGAGTGGAAATATTCATTTGAAGCACATAAAACTATTGCTATTGATGCAGGACATGTTTGTCAAAATCTTTATTTAACAGCTGAATCTATAAATTGTGGCACTTGTGCTGTAGCAGCCTATGACCAAGAATTAATGGATAAATTAATTGGTGTTGATGGAAATAATGAATTTGTTGTCTATTTAGCTCCAGTTGGAAAGGTAAAATAAAATAGTGGAATAAGCTATGCTTATTCCACTATTTTATTTATTCTTTCAATGAAAAAATCTCTATCAATTGGAGTAAAAATTTCTTGTGGATATAAATATATATTTGCAAATATTTCATCTATTGGATCAATAACTAATTTTATATTTGTTCCATTTATATAATCTACAATCTCTTTTAATAATTTTATAGAAGTTTTATTATTGGTGTTTATTTTAAATTTCCATGTTTCTATTTTTTCTCCTTTTACTTCAAGAACTTCCATTTCAAAATTTCCCACAAAATCACTCCTTCAAAATATCGTATACTTTATCTATATTATTTTTAAATGTTGCTATAATTTCACCTTTTGATAGATCAAATTCCTTTTTAGATATTCCATAAATTTCCATTCCCGCTTCTTTAGCTATAAGAACACCTGCGGCTAAATCCCATGGTCCTAAACCATATTCCCAATAACCATCGATTTTTCCTTCTGCTAACATGCATAGTTCTCCTGCAGCACTACCTAATATTCTTACTTCATGTATTTCTTTTTGTATTTTAGAAATAGATTCATAGGCTTTTTTAAATAATTCTGGTTCATATGGCCATCCTGTAACAAACATAGACTCGGATAAATTTTTATCATTTTTTCTAAATAATTTTAATCCATTTAAATATGAACCTTTATTTTTTTCAGAATAATATAGTTTATCTGTTTCAGGTAAATAAACTACACCATATTTAATTTCACCATCATCAATCATTGCTATTGAAATTGAATAAAAATCCATTCCATGAACATAATTTAATGTACCATCTAAAGGATCTATTACAAATACTTTTTTACCGTGTTTTAATATTCTTTTATCCCCATTCCAATTTTCTTCAGCTAATATTATAGCATCTGGAAATTCATTCATAATGGTATTTATTATTAATTTTTGGGATTCTAAATCAGCTTCACTTACTAAATCAGATGATGATTTTTTTGTTTTAATATATTTTAATTTTTTCTTTTTCATTAAAAGTATTTCTCCAGCATCTTTTGCAGCTTTTATCATTACCTGCAAAATATCCATATTATCACCCCAATATTTCTCTTGATAGTAATTCCTTTTTTATTTTTTGAGAATATATATGAGCTAGTCTTGTTGGTTCTGGTATTTTATATCTACGCGTGTATTTTAATGTTATTTCTTTTACATCTTCTACTGTTATATAATTTCCAGGAGATACAAAAACAGGTTTTACATTTTCTCTTGTTCTCAGAACTATTCCAATTTTCTCATTATTTTTATCGTATAAATATGAATAGCATCCTTTTTTATTACATAAATCTTCATATTTTCCGTATAATCTTGATTTTGCTATTCCTATTGTTGGAATATTTATAAAAAACGAACCATGAGTGGCAATTCCCATTTTTCTTGGATGAGCAATTCCTTGACCATCAAAAAATACTATATCAGGTTTAGTTTGTAATTTATCCCATGCTTTTAAAAAAACTGGAAGTTCTCTAAAAGCTAATAATCCAGGAATATATGGAAATTCTATTTTTTGATAATGGTATACTAATTCAAGTTCGTTGAATTCTTCATCTATTACTATTATTATTGCTATACCATATTCTTTGTGAAAAGACAGATCTACTCCTGCTACTATTTTTGGAGTAAAATTAATTTTTTTTAATTCTAAATTTTTAATTAATTCATTTTGTATTTCAATACATTTTTTCACATCTAATTCTTCAAAGTCATGAATGTAATTAACTTTCATTTTCTATTAATACCACCACATATGCTTCTATTCCTTCATTTTTACCACCAATTCCTAAACCATTTCCGGATTTTCCTTTAATATTTATTTGTGACTTTTTTATTCCCATTAAATTTGAAAGAACATTTTTTATTTCCTCTTTATAATCATTCAGTCGCACGTATGAAGTGATTACAGTTGAATCTATATTTATTATTTTTATATTTTTAAGTTTTTCCATAGTTTTTTTTAATAGTATTTTACTATCTATATTTTTATACTCATTTGTTTCTGGGAAAAGTTCTCCAATATTTTCCATCCCCATTGCACCCAATAATGCATCTATAATAGAATGAATAAGGACATCCCCATCAGAATGCCCTTTTAACCCTTTATCAGAAGGTATTTCAACACCACCAATATATAATTTTTTATTTTTTTCAAATGGATGAACATCATATCCAAATCCTATTCTCACTATTTTAACCTCACGGGCATTACAATATACATATATGAATCATCTCCGACGGGTTTTATCATTGTTTGTGAGCTCTCGTTTGTGATATTTAGTTCTACTTCAGATGTTCCAATATGATCTATAGCTTCTCTTAAATATTTAGGTGAATAAGCAATTATAATATCTTCACCTTCTTTTTCAATTTCTAATTCTTCAACAGCTAAACCTACTTCAGGTGATTTAGCTGTTAATTCCATAATATTATCTTTTATTTCCATTTTTATTTGATCATTTTTTGCAGCAATTGAAACTCTTTTTAACACCTTTAGAAACAAATCTGTTGAAGTAATAACTTTTGTCTTAAACGCTTGAGGAATTATTCTTACATAATCAGGGAATGTTGCATCTACCACGTTTAAAATAATTTCTATATTGTCATCATCAAGAAAGAATAAAACTCTAGATCCATCAAAGAATAATTCTACTATTTCAGTTTTTGAACCTCTTAAAACATTTAGTAGTTCTTCCATACTTTTTAGCGATAATAAAAATGAAGGTGGAGTATTTAACATATCCATAGATAATTCAGATAATGCTAATCTATAACCATCTGCTGCTACTAGTGTAAGATATCCTCCTTCTCTAAAATCCCAATAAGTCCCATTCAAATTTCTTGACATATTTTCCGAATCTCTTAAAGCGCAAAATATTACTCTTTCAATCATAGATAATAATTTTTGTCTTTCAAATTTTATAATGCCCTCTTCTACTTTATTTGGAACTATTTCTGGAAATTCTTCTGGATCCATTGTAGGTAATAAAAATTCTGATTTACCGGCAATAACTTTAATATTTTTATTTTCTAAATAAATATCAATATTTTCAAAACTTAAATTTTTTATTATTTCAATAAAATTAGAAGCATCAACAACAAATTCTGGTTTTATTTCTACATCATCTTCAGTAGTTTCGAATAAAATTTCTTTTTCTTCTATATTTTCATTTTCCGAATCTTCGCTAACAAGTTCAAATAAGTCATCAGTTATTTTTTCTACTTTTTCAAAAATAATATTTTTAATCACACTATGGAATGCAGTTTGCAAATCAGTAGCATACATATGTAAATCATTATCTTTTACTGAAAATTTAAATCCAGAAAGCACTGGATTAGTAGTTTTTTTTGCGATAGCTTTAGAAGCCATATCCATTAAAGAATTTAATTTGCTTCTTTCTACTTGTAATTTATAAATCATATTTTTGCCTCCTCAATTATATTTTTTCTTTATATACTATTTTACAATAAAAAGTATATAAAAATCAAGTATTTAACAAAATTAGAGTATAATAAAAAAGATATTATGATTTAAAGTAAATATTATAAATTAATATTTTATCATTTATTATTATATTTAATGCAATTTATTTTTTATATTTTAAGAGTATGATGTAATATAACAACACATAATATTGAAATAAGGGGGAATTTTAATGATAACCGATAGACCGGTAATTCTTGGTCATAGAGGATATAAGGCAAAATATCCAGAAAATACTATTTTAAGCTATTTAAAAGCTTTGGAATTTGGTGCGGATGGTGTAGAGTTAGATGTTCAATTATCTAAAGATGGTGCTCTAATTATTCATCATGATGATAATTTTGAAAAAATAAATGGAGATAAAACTAAAATCAATGATTTAACTTCAAAAGAAATTAAAAAAATTAAAATCAACGGAGAACCTGTCCCAACTTTAGAAGAGGTATTTATAAAATTACCTGATTATGCTTATATTAATGTTGAAATAAAAGATATAAAAGCAACGGAAATGGCATTTAATACAGTAAAAAGTTTTAATGCTTTGGATAGAGTTTTATTTTCATCTTTTAATATAGAGGTATTAAAAACTTTAAGATTTTTAGATAAAAAAGCAGATTTGGGTTTGTTAATTGAAGAAAAAGAAATGATTGAGAAAATTATGCCTTTACATGAAGAAGTAAACTTTTATTCACTTAATTTACCTGTAGAAGGTATTGAAATGATAGGATTAAATAATTTTAAAACACTTATTTCAAAATATATGGAAGTAGGCCTTCATATTGTATTATGGACATTAAATGATATAAAAACACTTAAACATTTGGAAGGATATTTTGATGGATTAATAACCGATAATGTGGAATTAATTGTAAACTATTATAAAAAGTAAGGCTTTTGTAGCCTTACTTTTTTTGTATTACAGAAATATTCAATTTTACATTTTTAATCCATAAATCGGCCGATAATTCTCTATCATTAGCACTGCAATACGTCCAAAATACAACCCTTAAATAACTAACTTTTTTGTTTTTAGAAAAGTTATTTGCATTTAAAGAGATTTTAAATGGTTTATATATTGAAGCATATAATCTGTTTATCCACTCGTGTTTTTTAAATGGGTAAGCATCAGTACTCCATGCATAAGCTGTTCTTGAAATTTCTTTTTTGTTATCGTCTAAAAATATAAATATTATTCCAGCTATTGCATATTGATCTTCAGATAAATTTAAAGATTTGGATGTAAAACCCATTAATTCAGATGAAAAAGTAATTTTTGTATTGTTAAAAAAAGGTAGTTCAAAATCCATATATAAATTGTTTTCTGTATATCCATCTTTATGAATTCTTAACCAATTTTGATCATCTACAATATCTTCATATATTAAACTTCCATTTTCTTGTCTTCCACCCAACTTCCATTTTTTATAATCTTTTGGCATATTAAATTCATATTCGTATGTATCTTTTAGAAACTCAATTTTTATTATATTATTTTCTGGAATTTCAATAATTTTTTCATCTTGAACAAAAAAAGTTCCTTTTTCAAATTGAATAATTTTTCCGTCTATTACATTACCATTTATTAAATAGAATCTTTCACCAAAAACTATTAAAGAAAATACAAGCAAAGAAATAATAAATAATTTTTTCATTTCACCGCCCCCTTTCATTTTTATTATATCATATATCAAAAAATTCTAAATCTTCTTTTAATATATTTATTGCAATATCTTTGTCAATTGTCAAAATTACGCCAATAGGGGCAAAAATATAGTTTTTGTCAAAACCCACTTTTTTAATGCTTTTAGGTAATAGCTCGTTTGGATGTTTTTTATGCTCTCCTATTATAGATGTTAAAATTTTTTTATTAAATTTTGATCTTGTTAATACACCACCAGTTCCAAAGATATATTTAATAGATGTTAAATCTTTACCTTGAGCAATTGTTTTTCTTCCTAAAGGTGTATATATATATTTTTTCTTTCCAGCATGTCTTCTAATTCCTTCTATGAAACAATATTTAGCTAATTCAGCCATAAATTTTTCATTTTCTTCATTTTTAGGATATGGAGAAATTTCTTTTACCAATTCGTCATAATTTTTAAATTTATCTCTTAGTTTATGTTCGCCTATCAAATCAATGACAGTATGAGCATTTACGAAAACTCCCATATCACCTTCAACAGTTCTTTTAGCTATAGGTTCAGGACTTATCATAATACTTTGAATTTCCGGATCACCTTCAGTTACAGAATCAACATCAGTTGTTGCACCGCCAATATCTACAGTTAATACATCTTCATACATTTCACTTAATAATTGGGTAGTTCTCATAACTGCAGCAGGTGTTGGGATAATATTTTCATCTACATATTGCTCTATCTTTTCCATACCAGGGGCATGAATAATATGTTCAGCAAAAACCTCTTGTATTACTTTTCTTGCAGGTTCAACATTTAGTTGATCAACCTTTGGATAAACATTTTCTGTAATATATAGTTTTTTATTAGATAATATTTCTTTAATTTCATCCACAATCGCGATATTTCCAGCATAAATAATAGGAATATTTAGAGGTAAATCTCTTAATAATTCTGCATTATGTAATACTATTTCTTCTTCTCCGTAATCAACTCCACCAGCTAAAAAAATTAAATTTGGTTTTATTTCAAGTATTTTTCTTATGTGGGAATTTCTCATCTTGCCAGCGGTAATATATTTTATTACTCCACCAGCACCTAAAGCAGCTTCTTTTGATGCCTTTACAGTCATATCGTACACAAGCCCGTGAACAGTCATTTTTAATCCGCCTGCTGCTGAGGATGTAGCTAAAAATTTATTCCAGGATAGTTTTTCTCCTAGTTTTTTTTCAATAATGTTTATAGCTTTTTCTATTCCAATTGTTATATCGCCCTCATTTATAGTTGTATAATGTTCTCCTTGAGCTAATATAACAGGTTTTTTTGTATTTATTTTATCAAAAGCAGTTACAATGGTTGTTGTGCTTCCAATTTCTGCTGTTAATAAATCTATATTCATTATTTCACCTCGTGAACATATTCAAATAATCTATTTAATCCTTTTTCTAAAATTTCTATTGAATTTGCATAAGATATTCTTATAAATCCTTTAGCTCCAAAACCACTTCCAGGAATAACAGCCAATTTTTTTGTATTTAATAATTGGTTAGCAAAATTCATATCATCATTATCATATTTAGATATATTAATAAATAAATAAAATGCACCATATGGATAAACATATTCTAAGTCTATTTCCTTCATCTTTTCTATAACGAATTTTCTTCTTTCGTTAAATTTATTTATATAATAATCTATATTTACATCAAAAGCTGCAAGAGCTCCATATTGTGCAGGAGTATTAATATTAGAAGAAATATGACTTTGTATTTTTTTAATTTCTTTTGAAATATTTTTTGGTGCTACAGAATATCCAACTCTCCAACCTGTCATTGACCATGTTTTAGAAAAAGCATTTATAATTATAGTTTTTTCTTTTAATTCAGGGATTTGTGTTGGAGAATAGAATTCTCCTTCAAATACCAACTTTTCATATACTTCATCGCTTATTAGAAATATATTTTTTCCTTTAATTAACTCATATATTTCTAAAAATGTTTCTTTAGGATAAACAGCACCAGTAGGATTATTAGGGGAATTTATAATTATAGCTTTAGTTTTTTCACTTAAATAAGGTTTAATATCAGAGGCTTTAGGAATAAAATTATTTTTAAACTTAGTTGGAACATGAATAGGTATGCCTCTTGCCAATTTTATTTGAGCCTCATAACTTACCCATGATGGATCTAATACAATTACTTCATCTCCAGGATTTAATAAAGCTAATAATGTGTTATATAAAGCTTGCTTTCCTCCATTTGAAATAACAATGTTTTCTGGATTATAATCAGTATTCCTTCTAGAGTTAATAAAATTAGCTATTTTTTTTCTCAATTCTAGTATTCCAGCAGAATTAGTATATTTTGTTTTCCCTTCAATCATTGCTTTATAAGCACTATCAATAATTTCTTTTGGAGTAATAAAATCTGGTTCTCCAGCGGTCAATTTCACAACATCATATCCAGCTTTTTCCATTTCAATAGCTTTTGAATTTAATTCTAATGTTATAGATGGTTGAATACTTTTTACTATCTTCGAAATCAAAATAATCCCTCCATTTTGTATTATTATTTATATTTTACCCTTTTATGAAAAAATTTTCAATATCAAAATCAGCTCATTTTTGTTAAAAATTAAACAATATATTTTAAAAAAAATAAATGAGCAATCGCTTGCTCATTTATTCATAATATTCTATTTCTAATCCTAATTTTTCTAATTTTTCAAATAATTTTTCGTATCCTCTAAAAATATGATCTACATTATTTATTATTGTTTCTCCATCAGCAATCAATGAAGCTATTAATAAAGCAGCAGAAGCTCTTAAATCAGTTGCTTCTAACGGAGCACCAGATAATTTTGTAACCCCTGTTATAATAGCAGTATTCCCTTCTACAAATATTTTAGCTCCCATACGGTTTAATTCGTCTACATGATTAAATCTTGTTTTAAATACATTTTCTGTGATGGAAGATCTTCCTGGGATAAGACTTAGTAAAACCATTAATTGTGGTTGTAAATCTGTTGGGAATCCTGGGAATGTAGCAGTTTCAACATCAACAGGAGATAATTCTAATTTAGATATTCCATTTATGATTAATTTATTATTCTTTATTTCAAAATTAATTCCAATTTTCTCAAACACATCTAGTAAAGCAAAAATATGATCTTCAATAACATTATTAAGAATTATTTTTTGTCCTAAAATAGCCCCTAATATAGCATAAGTTCCAGCTTCTATTCTATCAGGAATAATTTTATATTCAGTTCCAGATAATTTTTCCACACCATGAATTTTTATATTAGAAGTTCCGTGTCCTTCTATTTTAGCTCCCATTGAAATTAAAAAATTACACAAATCTACTATTTCTGGTTCTTGAGCACAATTTGTTAAAATAGTTTCTGTATTATTTAATAAAGCAGCTGTAGTAATTAAATGTTCAGTTGCTCCAACACTTGGAAAAGGCAATGAAATATGGACTTTCTTTCCAGCACTAACAAATTTTGAATTTGTAAAACCATG
Organism: Marinitoga arctica; assembly: GCF_054657315.1. NCBI lineage: Bacteria > Thermotogati > Thermotogota > Thermotogae > Petrotogales > Petrotogaceae > Marinitoga > Marinitoga arctica. The sequence continues at coordinate 11,698 of NZ_BAAHYY010000034.1, forward strand.
TTCTATTTGAGAATCTATTCCTAGCTTATTTAATCCTTCTAAATGAAAATTAACAGGTCTAACACCAATTGAACAACCACCAGGTAAAGCAACTTTTGCATAACCGTTTCTTATAGTTAAAGGACCCAAAACATTAAAAGATGCTCTCATTCTTCTTACTGGACCATATGGTAGTACAGAATTTATATTTGAACATCCTTTTATTATTAATGATGATTCTTCCCATGTGATTTTCTTACCCGCTGTTTCTAATATTTCAATCATAGTATTTACATCAGCTAAATTTGGTATATTATGTAGAATTATGTCTTCATCTGTTAGCAATGTCGCCGCTAATATTGGAAGAGCAGAATTTTTAGAACCTGATATATCAATTTCCCCTTTTGCTTTTTGAGGGCCAATTACTTTTATTTTTCCCATACTTTCGATCTCCAATCTATGTTCCATTTTTTATCCTCCAATCTACATTAAGAAAAGTATTTAAATAAATCTTTTGTTGATGTTAAGTCTTTTGGTAAATAAAAAGAGTAAAATTCCAAAACAGAAGGTGATTTTAAAGAATTTACTAGTTGATACTTTATTCTATCAGAAATTTTAAATAATGTTTCTTCATCAATATCTGGTATAATAATAACAAATGTTTCTTTAGAATATCTTATTACTAAATCTAAAGGTAATCTTACATTATTTCTTAAAATTCTACCAATTTGCATTTCAGGACCTTTATGATAATCTCCGGTAAAATTTAAATCTTTTAATTCAGGAATTTTAATAATTATTAATCCATAATTATTTCCTTTTTCAAAAGCTGTTTCTAATAGTAAGAAAAAGACTTTATCAAAAAATTCTCTTGAATAAACTCTCGAAGATGGATCTATAAATTTTCTTTCAACAAATCCCTCTACAAAATCACTATAAGCATTTAATTCTTCTTTTGTAAGATTATTGTATTCCTCCAATAAAGAATTCATTTGCTCTAAATTATTTTTAAGATCATTAATTACTTCTTCTTTTTTTTGCAATTCTTCCTTCAATTTATTTTTCTCTTTTTCTAATCGAATTACCTTATTTTCAAAATCATTATTCATATAAATCCCCCCTGTTTTTTACCAATTCCAGCTCTTTTTTGCAGAATAAATAGTTATATTATTTTCTAAAAAATCATTAATAATATCCTCCACATTTTTTGAAAAATATACAACACTCTTTTCTTTGCTATTTTTTGGTAATTTTCTATAATATATTTTATAATTATCACCTAACCAACCAGTAATAATTATTGAATTTCTATATATTTCAGAAATAATATTCTTAATATCATTTTCTTTAATTATTTTCCAATTTAATTTTGGTAAATAATCACCGTTAAAAATAATCTTTTCTTCTATTGTATCATAAAAAAGATAATTTTGATTATCTTTTTTTGACATATAATCTATTCTTCCTACTTTTTGTTCTAATGATTTTTTTACTTCTTCATCATACTCTTTATCAAGATAAATAATGGGATAAAGTCCAGAAGTTTCAAATCCTCTTATCATGGTATATATAACCTGAGAAACAATATAAGGGGAACTTGCAATATAATTAAGAAAATTGTCAGAGTTTTTCTTTAAAGTCTTTAGATTTCCAAATATAATAAAATCATAACCTTTATCTATAATAAAATTTCCCAGTGCTTCTGAAAAACGATAAATAAGATCATATGAATTTAAAGCACCTAAGATAAAATAATCTAAATTTTCATCGACTTCTGTTAAATCTAACCAGTAGCCATTTATTATTTCTTGATTGGTTGAGTCAGTTAAAGAAGTATTTAAATAACCTATGAAATTTTCTCCATTGTATATGGGGATTTTTTCAGAAAACACCAATATAGAAAAACTAAGAATGAGAAAGATCAGATAATATTTTTTCAATAACAATAGCAACACCCTCTTCATCATTTGATGGAGCAATATTCTTTGTAATAGATTTTACTTTTTCCGATGCATTATTCATAGCGTAAGAATTTTTTGTTAAAGACAACATTGAAATGTCATTTTCGCTATCTCCAAAAATATATGCTTCCGATAAGTCAAAGTTATATATTTGAGATAATTTTTTTAAAGCATTACCTTTAGAGGAATCTTTATTTAAAAAATCAAGATATATATCAAAAGATCTAACTATATTTAATTTATGATCAAATTTAGAAATCATTTTTTTCTGGAATTCATCTAGAACTTCTTTAGAAGCAATTGTAAGTACTTTTGTTGGACCGTTTTTGCTTTTTAGAATATAATTTTCTAAATTATCAATTATTTTATAATCAACACCAGAATGTTTTGAATATTGTTTAATTTCTTCATTATTGTTATCCCCTATTAATTCATCATTTAAATATATTTGTACATGAATATTTTCTTTTTTTGCTTCTTGAATTATTTCTATAGAATATTCCTTTTTGATATCAGACTCAAAAACAACTTCTCCGGTATGTGAAACAACATAAGCTCCATTATATGAGATAATAGGAATATTATCTAAAAAAGATAAATATTTTTCTACAACTAATTTAGTTGATTTATACATTCTACCACTTGCAATAATAATAAAGTAACCTTTTTCAAAAAGGGCTTTAATGGCATTTATTGTTCTTGGTGTAATTTTTTCATTTGAATTCAACAATGTTCCATCTAAATCAAAAATAAATACCTTTTTTTTCATATTTTTCCCTCCACCAAATTATATCATATTAAATTAGAAAAATAAAAAAAATGGGGAATTTAATTCCCCATAATGGTGGAGTCGATGGGACTTGAACCCACGACCTCTACCGTGCCATGGTAGCGCGCTCCCAGCTGCGCCACGACCCCAAACCACGATTATTATATAATAAATTTTGTTAAATGTCAATATACTTTATTTTTAATTTCTATATAATCAATAACTCTGTCTATAGGTTTCACACTATGAATGTCATAATTTTTTGATTCTCCTACACCTTTAACGATAATTTTTATTTTATTATCAGATAATTCTAAAACAACGTATTCCAAAACTCCAAAAACAACTTTTTTCGTATTTGGAACAAATTTTTTGCGTGTTCCTTTATCAAAAGGAGCGCCACCACCACCTGTTGTTATATAAGTAATTCCATTTTTTTCAAATCTTTCATAACCATGCACATGCCCATTAAAAACTACTTTAACATTGTATTTTTCAAATATTGGTCTCCATAGTTTTTCTAATTGTGTATTTTGTTTTCTCCATGTATATGAAGAATTGTTCCAGAAAGGATAATGAAAAAAAATAAAACTATATTTTTCTTTATTTTTTTTCAAATCATTTATTAACCATTGAGTTTCTTCATTAAACATTTCAGAATTTAATGAAATTATAGAATCCAAAATAATAAAATGATAATTTCCATAAGAAAAACTATACCATCTTTTATTAAAATCGCCATCGCCTTTAGGTAAATCGAAAGCTTCATAATATGTTTGAGAATTTCTTTCGTGATTTCCTAAAACTGGATAGTAAAACGCATTTAATCCTTTAATTACATTAAAAAAATTATTCCAATATCTAATATCATTACCATTTTCTACCATATCCCCTACATTTATTATAAACTCTGGAGATTCTTTAATAATTTTTTCAATAACCATTCTATGTTGCTTATCATAATATCTAGTATCACCGTAGACAATAATTTTTAAAGTTTTTGATTTGTTATCTTTTGTGAAAAAATATCCTTTGTAATAATCATCATTCGTTATAACCTCAAAATTATATTTTCTTCCAGGGGATAAATTTTCAATTTTTAAATGAATTAAACCTGGTGAAATTTTGTTATATTTATTAATTAAAACATTTTCTTCATATAAATTGACTTGAATATTTTCATCTAATGTTTTAAAATTAATAGTAGCATATGTTTCACCTTGGTTGGTCAAATAAGGTGGCCATATAAATTTTGCCAATAAAAATGTAGATAAGATAATAATGATAAAAAATAAAATCATAACCCTTTTCATTATTTCACCACCTAAGGAGGATATTATGAAAAAATTATATATTTTTCTGTTTTTATTTTTATTATTATGGATTTTTCCAGTAGGTAATTTAATCTTACACTTTTTTGATTTAAATAATTTTATTATCATATTAACCAAAAGTAGAACACTGAGGATACTTAAATTTACATTAATACAATCAATATTATCAGTATTTTTTTCATTTATAATGTCGATCTTTCCGGCTTTTTATGTTTCGAATAATAGGAATACTTTAAGTAAATTGTTAGAAGATTCATTTTTTATACCATTCATTTTTCCACCTATTCCAACAATTATAGCATTTTCTTTATTATATGGTCCTAATGGAATTTTTTATAAATTATTTCATATTAATATACTTTATACCTTAACAGCTATAGTATTAGCTCATTCTTTTTATAATTCACCTATATTTGTAAAATATATATCAGATTCATTAAAGTCTATTCCAAAAAATTATATAGAAAATGCTATTATAGATGGTTCTAATAAATGGAACATTTTTAAAAAAATAACATTCCCACTAATATTACCTTCAATATTAAAAGCATCATTTTTAGTATTTACATATTCTTTTGTTAGTTTTGCAATAGTATTATCTTTAGGAGGGATAAAATATTCTACATTTGAAGTTGCAATATTTACAACATTAAGAAGTTCTTTGGATTTTTCAAAATCTCTTACTTATGCAATAATACAATTTTTGGTTTTGCTGATATTAAATTATATCATATCTTTGCCCAAAATTTATGAAATTAGTATAGATGAAAATTATAAATATAAAAACAATATTTTTTTAATACTTTTTTCCATATTTTATTTACTTTTTGAATATTCAGTGGTACTTACAGGAACGATATCAGGTTTTTTTGATTTTATAAATAATAAATTTTCTCTTAAAGGAATTTCTAATTTATTTTCTAAAGAATTAAATTTATATTATCCTGTGTTTAAATCATTGTATAACACTTTTTTATTATCTTTTTTATCAAGTTTAATAGTTGTATTTTTTACATATATGATTTTAAGAAATATAAAAACTCATAAACAAATGATATTATCCAATATTTTAGTAATATCTTCATTAGGTGTATCATCGGCTTTTTTAGCAATGGGTTTATTAACTTTAAACATTAATTATTCTATATCTTATCCAATTTTGCTAGGAATAGGTTATATAATTATTAGTGTTCCAATTGCTTATACGTTTTTACAACAAAGAATTTTATCTTTTGATTACTCTATAATAGAAGCCTCTAAAATTGATGGTTCAAACATTTTAAAAACTTTTTTCTATATAGAATTACCTATACTAAAAAACACTTTATTAGCAGTTTTTTTACAAATATTTGCTATTATATTTGGTGAGTTTACTATTTCTTATACTATGCAATCTATAGATTATTTTCCTTTAATATCAAATGTCAATTACGCTCTTTCAAATGCAAGATATTATTTAGAAAGCCAAGCATTGGCATCTATAACAATAATTATAATATTTATAATTTTTAATATTTCTTCTTTCTTAAATAAAGAACAATAATAATTTTTTGAAGATAAAAAGAAAATATGATATAATACCAAAAAAAGAATATTAAGGAGTGTTTATATGGATATACTATCTTTTAAAGATAAAGTTCTTGAAAAATTAAAAGAAGTAGAAGAAAAACTTGCTGACACAAATGTTACTTCTAACCTTGAGCAATTACAACACCTTGGCAAGGAACATAATAGATTATCAACTTTAAGAGATTTATTTGAAAAATTAGAAAGTACTATAGAAGATAAAGAAACATTGGACATCCTTAAACAAGATGAAGAAATTGATGAAGAAGAGTATCAATCCATGATTCAAGAAGCCGAAAGAAATATAAAAAAATATAACTTAGAAATATTAAGTCTTTTAATTCCTGGTAATGAAATTAATGAAAGAAATATAATTATGGAAATTCGAGCAGGAACTGGTGGAGAAGAAGCTGCGCTATTTGCTTCTGACTTAATGAGAATGTATTTAAGATATGCTGAAAATAACAATTGGAAACACGAAGTATTAGAATTAAGTGATACTGGAATAGGTGGTACCAAAAATGCGGTTATAAAAATAAAAGGAAAAGGGGTTTTTGGAAGATTAAAATATGAAAGTGGAGTTCATAGAGTCCAAAGAGTTCCGGTAACAGAATCTGGAGGTAGAATTCACACTTCAACTGCTACTGTAGCTGTTTTACCTGAAGCGACAGATGTTGATGTAAAAATAGATGATAAGGATTTAAGAATAGATACATATAGAGCTGGTGGGGCTGGAGGACAACATGTTAACAAAACTGAATCTGCTGTAAGAATTGTGCATGAACCCACAGGTATAGTTGTTACATGTCAAAATGAACGCTCTCAACATCAAAATAAAGAAGCTGCTATGTCAATTTTAAGAGCTAAATTATATGAAGAAGCTTTAAGGAAACAACAAGAGGAATTAACCTCAAAAAGACGTTCTCAAATAGGAACTGGAGAAAGAAGTGAAAAAATAAGAACATATAATTTCCCACAAAATAGAGTTACAGATCATCGAATAGGTTTTACTTCTTATAGACTGAACTTCATATTAGATGGAGATCTTGATGAAATTATAGATAAATTAATGGAATGGGATTTAAACGCAAAGTTAGAAAATCTAGAACTTTAAGGGGGAGATAAAGTGAAGATTTATTTTGATGTTTTTTACAAACTTTCCTGGATATTAACTTTTATTACAGGATTTTCGTCAGTAGTTTCATCTTTAAAAGTCAATGGTTTTTTTCTTTTCTTTTTTACACTAATGACATTAATTCAACTTGTTGGAACATATTTATTTTCTAAGGAAAAAGATGGTATAAAAATTTTCGTTCATTATTTTAGTATTGTCATATTAGCAATGTCTTTTTTAATTTCAACATCTATAATAAAAATGAATGTATATGTATTTATTTTGTATTTTGTTTTTTATAATTTAATGTTGTCTTATATTTTAAATAACTATTTTAAATTCTTTGAAGACAAAGATCATCTTTCAAAATTATTCAAAACTCTTAATTTGAATTATTTTGATTTTTTTGATACACAAATTCATATAAAACTTTTTAATAACAAAAAAGGTATTATACCAAAAGGAGTTTCAGCTGTTGGACCTTATTCGCCTGCACTTCTAAAAGATAATGAATTATACGTTTCTGGACAAATTCCTATAAACTTTGAAACTAATGAAATTCCTAAATCTTTTGTGGAACAATCTAAGCAAGCAATGGAAAATTTAAAAGATGTTTTAAGTGAGGCTGGATTTTCTTTTAAAGATGTTGTTCAAGTTAGCGTGTTTATAACAGATATGGAAAAATTTGGGGAGTTTAATGCTATATATGAAACTTACTTTAAAAAACCTTATCCTGCAAGATTTGTTGTTGAAGTTTCTAAACTTCCTAAAGGTGTTGATATAGAAATAGCGTGTATAGCAAAGAAATAATATAAAAGGGGTGATTATATATGATTAAAATTATACTTCCAGATGGTTCCGAAAAGATGTATGAGAAAGGTGTCTCTGCTGCAGATATTGCTAAAAATATTTCAGAAGGTCTTTATAGAAAAGCTTTAGGTGCATTGGTAAACGGTGATTTATATGATTTAACAAGACCTATTGAAAAAGATTCTACAGTTAAAATTATTACAGATAAAGATCCTGAAGCACCTGTAATTTTTAGACATACTATAGCACACATTATGGCTCAAGCAGTAATGAGAATATATGGTAAAGATGTAAAATTGGCAATTGGGCCAGTTATAGAAAATGGATTTTATTATGATTTTGATTTAGAAGAAAAAATTTCAGAAGATGATTTAGAAAAAATTGAAGCAGAAATGAAAAAAATAATAAAAGAAAATTTACCTATAGAAAGATTCGAAATTTCAAAAGAAGAAGCTAAAGAATTATTTAAAGATCAACCTTATAAGCTAGAATTATTGGAAGATATTGAAGATGATACAGTTACATATTATAAACAAGGTGAATTTTTCGATTTATGTAGAGGACCACATCTACCATCAACTGGAAAAATAAAACACATTAAGCTTTTATCTGTTTCAGGAGCGTATTGGAGAGGTAATGAAAAAAATAAAATGTTACAAAGAATATATGGTACTGCATTTGCAAAAAAAGATCAATTAGATGAATATTTAAAAATGTTAGAAGAAGCAAGAAAAAGAGATCATAGAAAAATAGGACCAAAATTAGATTTATTTATGTTTGAAAACGAATTAGCTCCTGCTATGCCTTTCTTCTTACCTAGAGGAGCAAAAGTTATAAATGAATTATTGGAATTTTCTAGAGAATTGCATAAAAAATATGGTTATGAAGAAGTTATAACTCCTTTAATAATGAATATAAAATTATGGCATCAATCAGGACATTGGGATCATTATAAAGAAAATATGTATTTTACAGAAAAAGATGAAACTCAATATGCTGTAAAACCTATGAACTGTCCTGGGCATATATTGATTTATAAATCAAAAGTTTATAGTTATAGAGACTTACCAATTAGAATGTCAGAATTTGGTAAAGTTCACAGATATGAAAGAAGTGGCGTTGTACATGGATTATTTAGAGTTAGATCATTTACTCAAGATGATGCACATATTTATTGTACAAATGAACAAATAGAAGATGAAATTATAAAAGTTATGGATTTTACAAATGAATTATATAGTGCTTTTGGGTTTGAATATGAAGCGGATTTAAGTACTATGCCAGAAGATCATATGGGTGATGAAAAAACATGGGAAGTTGCTACGGAAGCTTTAAGAAAGGCTTTGGAAAAATCTGGTGTTAATTATAAGGTTAATGAAGGTGATGGCGCATTTTACGGACCAAAAATAGACTTTCATATAAAAGATTCTATTGGAAGAAAATGGCAATGTGCTACTATTCAGTTAGATTTTCAAATGCCAGAAAGATTTGATATACATTATGTCGACCATAACAATGAGTTACAAAGACCTGTTATGATTCATAGAGCAATTTATGGTTCAATAGAAAGATTCTTTGGTATTCTAATTGAAAATTTTGCTGGTGCTTTTCCAACTTGGTTATCTCCAGAACAAGTAGCAATAATTCCAGTTTCAGACAAATATGTTGAAGCTGCTAAAGAATTATATAATAAATTAGATTCAGAAGGCCTTAGAGTAACAGTTGATACATCTAATGCTACTGTTGGATATAAAATTAGAAATGCTCAAATGTTAAAAATACCATATATGATTGTTATTGGAGAAAAAGAATTAGAAACAAAAAAATATAACGTAAGAACAAGAGAAGGAAACACTGTCGAAGATTTAGAACTAACTGATTTCATAAAAACTGTTAAAGAAGAAATCAAAAATAGAAGTTTAAAATTAAGTTATTAAAAGTTATTATAAAAATACTTCCCCACAATTTTTTCAAATTGTGGGGATTTTTTAATCTGTTTCAAGGGAAGGAGTTAAATCTATTGAATCTAATTTTTTAGAAAATATTATCACGTCTAATAATATCAAAATAGCCAATACTATGAATAATATATGAACTTCGTATTTATCAACTAAAAATCCCATAATAGCCATACCAACAGGTGTTGCTGCTTGAAATAAAACTCCAATGACAGAAAATATTTTAGATCTTTTTTCATTGGGGATAATCCTTTGAAAAAAAACAGAAATAGGTGTGTTTACAAATGCATTTGAAATCCCCATAAAAGTTATTATGCTCCCAACTATTAAAAAGATTTTCCAAATCGAAAAATATCCTCTAATTCGTGGTATTAAAAATATTGCTAATAGTAAATTTAATCCAACCATTCCATATATTCCATTTTTTAATAATTTTCTATTTTTACTTTTTGAAAAGAATATAGCTAAAATAATATTCCCTAACATTATTCCTAAAGTCCACATTGTTTCTAACAATCCATATTGCTGTGGCGAAAAACCTATTACTTCTCTAAATGTGTATGGAAACAAAACAACAAACATCGGATTAAACAAGAAATTTAAAAATATAGCCATGATCATTAAATTTCTTAATACGGTGCTTTCAAAAATAAATTCAATAGCATCTTTTATATCTTTATAAAAAATTTTTAAATTTATTTTAGATGATAAATTACTCGTTTTTTTGTATTTTATAAACATTTCGCTCAAAGCAGATAGTATAAAAGATGTTCCATTAAATAGAAAAACCCACTTCATTCCAAATAAACCATATATAACGCCACCCAAAACAGGTCCTATTATCATTGATGCACTACTTAAACTTTCTGTTGTTGAAACTGCTTTCATTAAATCCTTTTCAGGGACTAAATCTGGGATCATAGCACTTGTTGCAGCTCCAAACAAACTATCAAATAACGATATTATTACTTGCATTGCAAATAATATACTTAATGTAATATAATCGTTAAATGTCAAATAAGCCATAAATAATATTATTGCTCCTCTGAAATAATCCATTATTACCATAATATTTTTTCTATTAAATCTATCCCCCAGAACTCCTGCAAATGGTGCTATTATTAAAGCTGGAATCATACTTATCATTGCAAATAAACCCATTTGAGTTCCTGAGCCTGTTAAATCAAGAATAAATAATGGCATTGCAACCATTTGAATTCCACTGCCGATTAATGAAACAATTCTACCTAAGACAAAAAGTAAAAAATTGTTTTTTTGTATTTTATTCACTTTATCACTTCCTAAAATTGATATCTTTTCAATTCAATTAATATTTCTTTTAAGTTTTCCATTTCTTCAAAACCCTCATAATACGAAAAGTTTTTTCTTTTGTAATTTTTTCTAATTTTTTTGTTCATAGGAACACCTCCTAAAATCGGTATTTTTTTGACTCAATTAATATTTCTTTTAAATTCTCCATCTTTTCAAAAACTACATAAGATAATTTTATTTCTTTCACTTTTTTTAATTTCTTATAATCACCCCGAAAAATTTTTATTCACACTTTTATTCCTTTAAAATTTTTAAAGTCAAATTTTAAATTTCGAATATATTATATCAATTTTTTTAAATAATGTCAAGTGGTATTTTGATTTTTTTGATTAAAATGTATATATTTTACAAAATAATACTCTATATATTCAATATATTTAATTTCGAATTTAATAATTTTAAAATAAATGTATTTTATTATAACCCAATAAAAAACTCCAGCGATTTCGCTGGAGTTTATATTTTCTCTATAACATAATCATCAATATTCCTCTTTTCAGAATCTATGTTTATTCCTATTAAATATATTTCATTTGAATTATTCAT